>CADAHU010000006.1 GCA_902787835.1 uncultured Eubacteriales bacterium | reverse complement strand
GAGGAGAAGATCAAGGGCGAATTCAGCGCCAATGGCGTGGTCAATCCCCTGAGCCATACCCGCGGCGTGCTCTCCATGGCCCGCAACAGCATTTCCATGGACAGCGCCAGCAGCCAGTTTTTTATCATGCATCAGGACAGAGCGGCCCTGGACGGCCAGTATGCCGCCTTCGGCAAGGTGACCGAGGGCATCGAGATCGTGGACGCCATCTGCCAGAACACCCCGGTGACCGATAACAACGGCACCGTGCCCAAGGCCAACCAGCCCATCATCACCGCCATCCGCGTGGTGGAAGCGGGAAAGTGACCTTTATACCAGTCTTCAATTAGGAGAAGATTGATACAAATTGGAATTTGACGGGGAGGGGTACGAACGGGAGCGTTCCTTCTTGGAGCCCAAGAAGGAACCGAAGAAGGCTGCGTTTGTACCGTTCCCGGACAAGGCCAGCTTCGCTGGCCGCGCGGTGCGCAAAGCGCACCGCTGAACAAAGGGAAAATCCCTGAAAAATGAACAAGCTCATTTTTCGGGGATTTTCCCTTTGTTCTTTTTGCCCGGGAACTCGCTTGGCGACTTAAACCAAGCTAGCGGAAACGAGTTTGTTCGCCAATTCAAGCTGGTTCGCCCGTTGGGATTTCAAAGGGCCGAAGGTCCTTTGGCGCAGGTCTGGGCGCGCGGAGCGCCCAGCGTCTTCCCCGCCAAATCCCAGTTTATCTGTCCAATACTGATTCAAAAACAGCATTGTTTATCAGCACGGCGGCGGCTAATCACCGATCGCCCGGTTTGTTGAGCACCTGCTCAATGATGAACCGCGGGCGGCGCTTGGTCTCGGCGTAGATCTTGCCGATATACTCGCCCACCACGCCCAGGGCCAGCAGCTGTATGCCGCCGATCAGCCAGATGGAGCCCATCAGGGAGGTCCAGCCGGCGTTGGCGTGGCCGGTCAGCTTGGAGATCAGGGCCCACAGCAGCATGGCGATGCTGATCAGGAATACGATGGCCCCCACATGCAGGATCAGCCGCATGGGCTTGACGCTGAAGGAAGTGATGCCGTCGAAGGCAAAGGCCAGCATCTTTTTAAGCGGATATTTGCTTTCTCCGGCGAAGCGCTCGGCGCGGGCATACTCCACCGTGGTCCAGCGGTAGCCGATCTGGGGCACAATGCCGCGCAGGAACAGATTGACCTCGCCAAACTGGGCCAGACCCTCCACCGCGCGCTTGCTCATCAGCCGGTAATCCGCATGGTTGAAAACGATATCCACGCCCAGGGCCTTCATCAGCTTATAAAACCCCTCGGCGGTAAAGCGCTTGAAAAAGGTATCAGTCTTGCGGGAGGAGCGCACGCCGTACACCACGTCGTAGCCGTTGTGATAGGCCTCCAGCATGCCGTCCATGGCGTTGATATCATCCTGCAGATCGGCGTCCATGCTGATCAGCACGTCGGCCTCGTTCACCGCCGTCATCAGCCCGGCCAATAGCGCGTTCTGATGCCCGCGGTTGCGGCTCAGATTGACGCCGGAGAACAGCTCCGGCTCTTTTTCATGCAAATCGGCGATGATCTCCCAGGTGCGGTCCTTGGAGCCGTCGTTGACAAACATCACCCGGCTGGCGGAAGAGATCTGGCCCGCCTCCATCAGGGCATGCATTTTGACCCGCAGGCGCTTGGCGGTCTCGGGCAGCACCTCCTGCTCCTTGTAGCATGGGATCACGAGATACAGTGTGTTATCCTGTCGCATGGTATCACCTCTTTATATCAGCATGATTTCGGCAAGCTTGCGCCGCCAGCCCAGCAGCCAGATGCGGTTGCGCGCCACAAAGCGCAGGCGGCCCAGCTTGCCCCGGGCGTGCAGATTTGCGTAGCCGGTCAATAAATTGCGCTGTTCTTTGCCGAGCCTGTCCCCCAGCGTATGGGCCAGCGCGCCGGCCTGCCGCTGGGTATCCAGAATGGACTGCCGGTTCTTTTTGAGCCTGCCCAGAGCGGCGGCGATATACCGGACGGAGCGCACGTCGCTGGCCCCCACCACGTTGCCGCCGTGCTGGCGGTAGCGCATGGTGGGCCGCTCCACAAAGCCGATACGCCCCAGCGCCGCGGCGATCAGGGCAAACCAGCCGTCGTGCATGCGCATGGCGCCCTCCTCCGCCGGCAGCACCGCCAGCTCCCACAGGGCGTGATTGATCATCATGGTGCAGCCGGTGACGATGTTCTGGATCAGCAGATAATGCAGCTGGCAGCGGTCCGCCCGCAGCATGGAGGAATAAAAGAAGCTCTCGTTTTTCACGTTCAGCCGCTCGTCCACCACGGTCAGATCGGTATGCACCAGGCAGGGAACATCCCTTTGCCCGTTCTCGGTCTCCCGCATCTTTTGCAGGGTCTGCGCCACCTTATCGGGGTTCCATACGTCGTCCTGATCGCAGTACATCAGGTAATCGTAATCCCCCGCTTGCCGGGTAAGCAGCATAAAATTGTTCTGGGAGCTGCCGGTGGGCGCGTCGTGATCGATCAGCCGGATGCGATCGGGATACCGCGCGGCATAGGCGCGCAGGATCCCGGGCGTTTCATCCCGGGAGCAATCATCCGATATCAGCAGATCCCAGTCCTGATCGGTCTGGGCAAACAGCGAATCCAGCTGCTGGGGCAGATAGGCCGCGCCGTTATAAGCAGCCAGCAGGATGGCCATTCTCTTACGTGCCGTTGCGCTCACTCCAAATCCTCCAGTATCTGCCGCACCCGCCGCAGGGAATAATTCTCCTCAAACAGCCGCAGCGCGTTTTGTCGCATGGCCGTATTGCGCTCCGGGGACATCAGCGCCGCCTGGCGGGCGGTCTCCTCCGGATGCTCCCGGTCCACCTCGATGCCCGCGTCATAGCGCGCGATCATCTGCCGGGTATCCCCCGCAATGGTATTCAGTATGGGCAGCGCCCCGGCAAAATAATCCAGCGATTTCATGGTCAGGCCCACCACCACGCTGGTCTTCATGATATTAAGGCCAAAGTGGCACCGGTCGAAGATCCGCTGCCGCTGGGCGGGATCATAAACGATGCCGTGATGCTGCGCCCGGGCCCCCGCGCGCTCGATGGCGGCGATCAGCTGCTCCTGGGTTTCGCCGGTGCCCACCACATGCACCGTGACCGGCCGCAGCGCCGCCATCTGCCGGATCAGCGCCTCCATGGCGTCGATATCGGCCAGCTTGCCGATATTGCCCAGGTAGCACAGCGCCAGCTCCTCGCCCTCCGGCGCTTGGGGCGCGGGCTGCGCCGTGGCGGCTTCCCGGCAAAGGGGCAGGATGCGCACATCCTTCCCCGCCAACCGATCCCCCAATACCTGGCGGAACAGATCGCACTCGGGATAGATCCTATCCGCCGCTGCCAGGCCGCTGTCGCGCATCTTCCCCCACAGGCGGAAGGGCAGGGCGGCCAGGCGCTTGGCCTTCTCGCTGGGGAAGGTTTCCGGCCACAGGTCGTAGAGATCCAGCGCCAGCTTCACCCTGGGATGCCGCCTTTTATAGGCGGCGGCCCAGCGGCTCAGGCTGTTGGGCGGTACCATCACATATAAAAAGTCGGGATCGATCTGCTCCACCCGGCGGAACACATCCCGGGCGAACCTGATATGGGAATAAATACGGGCAAAGGAAACATTGCGCCGGTACAGCACGGTATGCACCTGCACGCTGTCCGGGTAATCGATATGATAGCGCTCCCGGGTAAAATGGTTGTAATCCCCGGTGATATAGGTGCACTGATACCCCTTCAGGCGCAGCTGATCCAGCACCAGCTCCACGCGGTGATCATAAAAATTATAGCAGCTGATGCAAACCGCCCGTTTCGCCATGCTCCGCCCTCTTTCGTCGGCAATCGATTATTTTTATTATAGCATTTCCGTCCGCAATTGTCCACTGCGCCGGCGGGATCACAGCGCCGTGCAATCGCCGGGCCCGGCGATCTTCCGCATGGCCCCGTCCCGGATGCGCCAGGCCTCGCCGTAAATGGTTTCCCGCCCGTCAACGCCCAGCAGATAGCTGCCGTCCGGCAGGGCGTAAAAGGTGCGGCCCGCACTGTCCGGGCAGGTGATCTTCCGGAACAGGTGCAGCCCATCCACAAAGCTGTCCCGCACCTTTTGATAATGGGGCAGGATCATGGTATGGGTAACGCCCATGCCCGGGATGAACCGCCGATAGGCCGGATCGACCGCCTCCCCGGGCTCCTCCGGCTGGGCGTACACCGGATCGCAGCAGTTCATGGTGCCGGCGCTGATGCCCACAATGACGCCGTGGTAATCCCGCAGGATCTCCCTGAGCCCGATCCGCTGGAAAAAGGCGTTCTGGGTGGGCACATGGCCGCCGGCGAACACCAGCAGATCGGCGTTTTTCACCAGCCGCCCTGCCTCCCGGGCGTTGATCCCGTCCAGCACCTGCCAATCGGAAAAGGCAAAGCCCGCCGCCTCAAAGGCCCTCCGCATATCCAGCCCAATTTCCACGGTAAAATCGTGCAGATCGGGCGAGGAGCAAACAAAAAGCCCGCGGCAGGGGCTGGGGATATACTGCCGCATGCGGTCGATCTGCCCGTTGGCGGGGTTCAGCAGGCAGGCGTCGGGCAGGAAGGGGCCGCTGGTAAGGAAATAGATCATGGAAGGCTCTCCTTCATGTTGTTTTTCTCCATTTTAGCACAAAATACCTCCGCAGTCCATTGGGACCGCGGAGGCGAGGGAACGATTTATACTTATTGCAGATCCACCGTGAACCAGAGGGCTTCGTTGTCATGAAGCGTCCGATCGATGCAAAAATCGGCGCTGGGCTTGAATTGCAGGGCAGTGAGCGGGGCGTCGCTGATGTATTCCACCGAGCCCGAAGAGGTCACAGTGGAGCGATCCGGGCTGTAGCTCTGCATGCTGCTCTTCCAGGGCAGGGCTTCGCCGTTCTGATCATACACGTCATAGATGAAATCCAGGCCGTATTCCTCCCCGAAGGGGCGCTCCAGCAGGATCTCCAGCGTATAATTGACCCGCATGAAGGAGGTGGTGATTTTTTTGACCCGTACCTGGTACCCATCAAAGGAAAAGACCGAATTCCCCTTCAGCTGCCTGACCTGGGGCACTGCGGTGGAGAAAGTGAAGGTCAGTACATCCACCTCCTCAAAGGCGCCGCTTCCCAGCAGCACCTCCAGCAGGAAGGGACCATTAAAGCGGTGGTCGTCGGTGATCACGCTGTCCGCGATGGCGTCGGCGTACGCTGTCACGCTCTGTCCATCCACCACCATGATTTTTCCCTGCCGCCACGCCTGCAGGAAGGCGGCTTCATACACCTGCCAACCATAAATGGGCGCTGCCTGTACAATCTCCCATTTGGGGCGCAGCAGGTGCAGGGTGTACTGCCATTCCACTGTTCCCACGGGCTCATCTCCGTCATATTCCGCGGAAACCGTAAAGGTATCCCGCGCCGGATGCGCTTCACTGGTGCTTGGATACAGAAAGCCATCGCTCAGAGCGGCCAAATGCTCAGCGTGATAATCGATATTCAGCGGCTGACCCGGGCAGGAGCCCGCCAGCGCGGGCACCAGCAGCAGGGGCTGCGCATCCTCCGGCGCGGCCAGCTGCACCGTAAAATCCAGATGGGAACCGTCAAACACGGCATCCCCCAGCGTGACGGTGAGTCCCTGGGCGGTCTGACTGTTTTCCAGCGGGATGATGTTCTCCTCAAAGGCCTGGCTGGGCGCTCCGCCCGCCACGGAATCCCGCACGCTGTAATAGCTGACCAGGGCCAGCGCGGTACCGCAAAGCAGCGCCAGCGTCAGCACGATGGCTGCGATCAGAATCAAAGGCCGTTTCATTTTATCCTCCTCCCGGTAGGCGCTGACGGCCTTCAGCACGGCCTGTCTGCATTCCTCCGGCGTATCCCGGAACGCGCTGTCCAGGCGGAATTCCTCCTCGCGTTTCATACCGTCAGCTCCTTTCTCAGTTGCTTTTTTGCTCTGTGGATACGGCCCACGATCGTGGTTTGAGGCAGATGCATCACCCGGGCGATCTCATCATACGTCATGCCCTCCCGCGCATGCAGCACCAGCGGCAGGCGCAGCCTTTCCGGCAGCCGCTGCAGGGCGATGGACAGGGCGGGATCGGGCGGCAGAACGCACTGCTCGCGGATCTCCTCCAGGGACACCTGCGGACGCCTGCGGCGCAGAATCGTTTTACACTCGTTGATCAGGATGCGGATCAGCCAGGTTTCAAAATAGGGCTCCTGCCGAAGGCTTTTTCGCTTCTCCCAGGCCTTCAGCGCCGACTCCTGCATGGCGTCCCTGCAGTCCTGATCGTTGTACAGCATGGCATAAGCGATGCGGTACATCCGATCAGTCTGCGCTACGACCCGCGCGGCAAACTCCTCCTTGGTCATACAATCACCTCATGTATCGATACGCTTATTAGACGCACCGGGGGCGGGATTCCTTACGCCGATATTAAAAAATGCTTACCCGGAAACCCGGATAAGCAGGCGGAGGCAGGCCGTTCCCCTCAGGGCGCGGCCGTCGGCTCCACTTTTATATCGGATTGCGTTACCAGATCCATCTGCTCCCGCAGCTGCTCGGCGATGCTCGGGTCCTCGCTGGCGTCTTGGGCGGCGTCCACCACCATGCCGGTCAGGCCCAGATAGGGCTTATTCAGATATTTGACCACCAGCGGAGCGTTGCCCAGCTCCGCCGCGCGCTCCCGCATCAGCTGCAGTGCGGAAACGGTAACCACCAGCATGACCGCCGCCATGAGGATGGACAGCACGCCCAGAATGATGGCGCCCCAGCCGCGGCCGCCCCTGCGGGCCTGGATACCCAGCGCCAGGGCGATCACGCCCAGGATCACGGAGATCGCGGCGCCGATCACGCCGGTCAGGTATACCAGTACCAGGGCAAGCAGTATACCGATCAGGCCCAGGATCGCGCCCAACACGGGATGGCCGGTGCTTTTCTCCTTCGCGTAAAGACTCATGCAATAAAAACCTTCTTTCTCAGCTTTCCGATCGGATCGTTTATTTAACGTCCCGTTTGTCAAACAGCCGGATCGACAGCGGCAGGAAAACGCCGATGGTGACCGCCGAAACGATCAGCGCGTCCAGCGTTTTGGGATTCGCTGCGCCCAGCAGCTGATCGGGCATGTAATCGGAGATGGAAAAGCCCTTTTGGGGGAACAGCCGGCTCACGCCCAGATCGATGCCCGTATACACCAGGTAAAGCAGCCCGCTGCCCATCAGCACCGCCATCACGGTGGTCAGGGATTTGGTGCGGAAGCCCGCGGCAAACAGCAGCAGGATGGCGCTGCACGCCTGCAGCAGCAGGAAGCGCAGGGCAAGGATGCGCAGGCTGCCCAGCAGATCGCCCTCCAGGGTGATGCGCTGCAGGATCGCCGTGCCGATCAGATTGCCGATCATGCCCACCGCCATAAACAGCAGGCACTGCACCATGGAGGCGATATAACGGGACAGCACGGTATAGCCGCGCTTGGGCATCTGGCCGGCGATGTTTTTGATATAGCCGAATTCGATATCAGCGAAAAAGAAATTTCCGGCGGCGATCAGCGCCAGCATGGCATTGACAAAGGGAAAGGGATCGGACAGGATACCGGCCAGCGGAGCCGTTTTGTCAAATGGGATCTGGGTATCCGCAAACAGATTCCCCAGCTGGGTCATGGCCCAACCAAAGGGCGTCATGGCGATGGCAAACAGGGCGGCCAGGATCAGCGTAACCTTAAAGCCCATGCCCCTGTGCATCCTGTACAGATCCATGCGGATCAGATTAAGCATTGCCGCTCCCTCCCGTCAAGCCAAGATAGTATTCCTCCAGGGACGCGTTATGCACGGCGATCTCCCGCAGCGGCGCGCCGCAATCCACCACAGCCTTGGCCATGGCGGGCGTATTGTCCAGCTGCTCCCGGACATGGATCCGGCCCGTGGGATCCAGCTCGATCCTGGTCAGCCCCATGGCCCTGAGCGCCTGCATCGCCTTTTCCGGCGTGTCGGTGCGGATGGACACATATTCCTCCGTGCGGCGGCTCAGCTCCTCCGCGGTAAACTCATCCAGCAGCGTGCCCTCGTTGATGATGCCGTAAACGTCGGCCACCTTGGCCAGCTCATCCAGGATATGGCTGGAGATCATCACGGTGATCCCCCGCTCGTCCCGGAGCCGCACCACCATCTGCCTCACATCGGCAATGCCCTGGGGGTCCAGGCCGTTGATGGGCTCGTCCAGCACAATCAATTTTGGATCGCCCACCAGCGCCAGGGCGATGCCCAGCCGCTGCCGCATGCCCAGGGAATAGGACCCCGCGCCCTTTTTGCGGTCCACGTTTTCCAGCCCCACGGCGCGGAGCAGCTCCTCCACATAGCCCTTGGGGTTTACACCCCGGGCGATGCATTTGATCTTCAGGTTTTCATAGCCCGACAGCTTGGGATACAGGCCCGGGCTTTCGATCAGCACGCCCACGTCCTTCAGCATCTGTCCCTTTTCGCTGCCCGATTTGCCAAAGAGCGTGTAATCGCCCCGGGTGGGCGTAGACAGACCGCTGATCATGCGCATGATGGTGGTTTTGCCCGCGCCGTTGCGGCCGATCAGGCCGTAGATCTGGCCCGGGCGGATATGGAGATTCACATCCTTTGCCGCTTCCTTGGCCCCATAAACCTTGGTCAGGTTTTGGGTTTCCAAAACATATTCCATGCTTCCTCCTAAATAATCGCAGGGATTTACTTTCTTTTGCCGCCAAAGCTCCAGTCCGTGCTGTACAGCGTGCCCAGCTCGGCGGGATAGATGCCCTCCTGCCGCAGCACAAAGCCGAAATCGCAGTTGAGGCTCCGCCCCGCGCTGGGCACAATAACGCCCTCCGTCTCGGCGGCGCTCCCCTCCGTGGGCGTCAGCACGCTGGCGGCCAGCGGATAATCGGTGCGGCGCCGGGTGGGCTTCACCTCCGCCGGGTAGGTCACCCGCACGGTGTACGCCCCGGGGTACAGGTTTTCAACCAGATAATGCCCCTGGTTATCGGTGACGGCCTGGGCCGCCAGCTCGCCGTACTGGTACAGCTGGATGGCAACGCCGGGCAGGCAGGGCTCGTCCCCATCCTTGAGGCCATTGCCGTTCAGATCCAGCCAGGCCGTATCGCCCAGGGCGCCCATGGCCCCGATGCCGATATCGCAGGCCGCCATATCGTCGCCCATGGCTACGCTAAAGTAATCATAGTAGCCCACCGGCACATCGGGGGTGCCGCCGGTATACATCACCTGGTCGGCGGGGCGCGCCAGCTGGTAGCGGGCATCGGGCAGATCGCAGGTCAGCTTATACTGTCCCGGCTTGAGCTGTCCGAAGGCAAACGCGCCGGAGGCGTCGGTCTGGGTGACTGCCAGCGGCTGCTCCGCCCCCTCCCTGTACAGCGTTACCGTGCGCCCGGCCACGCCGTTCAGCGAGCCGTCCAGGCTCCATACATGGCCCGCCACCCGGGCAAAGCGCAGGATGGGATACTGCAGATCGGCCACCATGCCATCGTTGAGCCGCACCCGGGAGGTCCAGTAGCCCTCCATCAGCTGGGCGGTATTGCTGTCGGCCACCGTGCAGCCGCTGTCCAGCGTGGCGCGCAGGGTATACGCGCCGGGCACCATGGCGGGCAGCAGGAAGCGGCCGTCCCCGTCGGTCTGCACCGTATAGGACAGCGGGCAATCCAGATTGGCGAAGGAGAGCGTCACGCCGGCGGCCCCGGCATCGCCGGATTCCCGCAGGCCGTTGTTCTGCAGATCAAAGTACACCGTGCCGCTCAGCCGCGCAGGCTGGGCAGCGGCGATGTTGCGGCCCGGCTGCTGCTCGCCGATCTCCACCGTAAAGGTGCTGACGCCCGTATTGCCCACCTGGGCCGCCACCGGCGACGTGGGATCATGGGCGAAGCACAGGCCGTCGGGCAGGGTCATGGTCAGGGTGTAGGTGCCGGGGCGCAGCTGCGGGAAAGCATAGCTGCCGTCCGCCTGTACGGTGGTCTCGTACACCAGCCCCAGCTCGTTATGATCCAGATGGATGCGCACGTCGGGCAGCGCGGCTTCTCCCGCGTCATACTGGCCGTTCAGGTTGCCGTCCCGGTAAACCATGCCGCTCAGGCTGCCCGTCGGGATGGCGCGCAGCGTGCCGTATCGGATATCATCGGCCACGCGCAGGGTGATCAGATCGCTGACGATGCTGCCCTCCTCGATGGAGGCATCGGTATAAGCGGCATGCGCCGGCAGGGTGAAGCGCAGCCGGTAGCTCCCCGGCAGCGCGCCCTTCAGGTAAAACGCGCCGTTTGCGTCGGTCAGCGCCGTGGTGGTATCGGAAACCGGCGTCCCCTGGGTGTCCAGCAGCTCCACCAGCACCCCCGCCATGCCGCCCTCGGCGGGCAGGGCAGCGATGCCCGTATCCAGCAGCACCTGTCCCGATACCGTGGCGCTGCGGAAAATGCCGCCGCAGATGCCGGTCAGGCTTTGCCCCGGGCTCAGCGCCAGCAGCGCCGTATCGCCGTACTCCGGCGTCTGGGAGGCCACGCAGTTTTCCATCTGCGCCCCGGTCTCGGAAAGATCGGTAAACACATAGGCGTCCGTCAGCAGAAAGCGTATGGTATGGGCGGTGGGCAGCAGGCTGCGGAAGCTGTACGCGCCGGCATCGTCGGTCACGGTTTCCGCCGCCACCTCGCCCGCTGCGTTGACGGCCTGCACCGTAAAGCCGGAAAGCCCCTGCTCCCCCGCCTCCATCACACCGCTCAGGTTTTCATCGTTGAACAGGATGCCGCTGACGGCGGCAGGCAGGGTCACGCCGGCGTAGAGCAGCGTTTCCTCGCCATGGGACAGCGTCCAATGCCGGGTCATGCTCCCCATGGCGGTCAGATCGGCAAAATCGTTCTGCTCCCCCGCCACGGTAAACGCCTGGCCGTCCGGCAGGGTGATCTGCACGGCGGTATCGCCGCCCCGCAGCACCGGGATGCGCGCCAGGCCGCTGCCATCGGACGCAGCGGAGGCGTACACGATCCCGTTTTTCAGCACCGCCAGGCTGGCCCCGGCAAAGGCCGGCTCGCCCGCGTCAAAGATACCGTTCACGTTTACATCGTTATACAGCTGCACCGCCAGGGAGGTGACGGGCATCACGCCGATATCGGGCACCCGGCCCTCGGTCTGGTCGGTGACCGTCACCGTGCGGGAGGCGCGGAAGGCGTAGCCCTCGGTCAAAAGCGAATCCCCGCCGGGCAGGGTAAACATGGCGGTTTCGGGCAGCTCCACGGTGAGGGTATACTCCCCGGCCAGCAGGCTTTCAAACCGATACGCGCCGGAGGCGTCGGTCCGGGTCTCCCGGGATACGCCCGCCAAATCGCTGCTCAGCCGCACGGTGGCCCCGGCGTATCCGCCCTCTCCGGCCTTGCGGCCATCCATGTTTTCATCCCACCAGACGCGGCCCGTCAAGCTGCCGGTGCTGACCGCGCCCACGCCCACGCCCAGGCTGTCCCCCTTGGGGGCGGTGACCGGGCCGGTAACGCCCTCGTTGCTGTCGCAGGGCGGCACGCAGTTATACCACAGGTTGATCTTGGGACCCAGGGGGCCGATGATGTAAGGCGCGGGCAGCACAGCGCCCACGCGGTAGGTGCCCGGGGTCATATGCAGGAACATGGCTTCGCCGTTCATATCGGTTTTTTCCACGGCGATGGGCACAAGCTCGCCATCCATTTCGTAATACAGCGTAACGCTCACGCCGCGCAGCAGCAGCTCCGTGGTGCTGCGCCCGCCGTTCTGATTGGTATCCTCAAAGGCGATCACCTTGATATAGGTGGAGCCGCGGGTCAGGCCGATGTGCGCGTTCCCGATCTGCTCCCCCGCGCCCACCTGGATGAGCATGGAGAAGCTCTCGGAGCCGACGCTGGGCAGCATCACGCTGCCATTCTCCCGGGGCAGATCAAACTGGTAGCCCTCGGGCGCGGAGGCGCGCAGACGGTAGCTGCCAGGCTCCAGCTCGGTAAAGCCGTAAAAGCCGTCCGAACGGGTGGTAACCCGGGCCAGGCGCGTCTCGCTGCCGTCGGCCTCCAGCCGGTACAGCGTAACGTTTACATCCGATACCATGCGCGCGCCCTCCCGATAGGGGGCGTTATCGGTGCTCACATACACAAAGCCGTGTATCTCGCCCGTGCCGGCCAAAGCGGCCAGCGGAAACAGACAGAGAACGCACAGCAGGACAGACAGCAGCAGAGTTCTGCGCATGACGGGGCCTCCCAACGGAATTTTCTTTGGTAATAATATCAGCGAAAGCGGCAGGGCTGGGGATAGAGGGGAAGCTGCGGCTCCGGCGGCGGGCAGGCCGGGCCGGAATACAGGGGGCGGCAGGCGGTAAGCCAGGCCTCCACGTACACATCCAGCCAGGCGTCCAGCGCGCCGTGATCCTCCCCGCAGGGGCGTACCAGCCGCACACAGGCAGCCGCGGAGGGCAGGGCGCAATCGGCCCGGCTGGGATCGGTCAGCCGCAGGGACACCGGCACCTCGATGCGGGACGCGGCGGTAAAATCGCACCCGCAGGCATCGCGGACGCACAGCCGCAGCGGGATCTGCACCAGCAGGGACAGTCCCCGGCAGCAGGGATCGGGCCGCACCCGGGCGGAAACGCCGCAGGCGTCGGCGGAAACGCCGGTCAGCTGCAGAGGCCGCCGGGCGTCGCAGGGCAGATCCTCCGGGCACAGAGAAAAGCGCTCATACCGCAGGTACGCGCGCCCGGAGCCCACGATCTGCTGCATCAGATAGCCGCACCGGGGCGGCTCCGCCGGCGGACAGGGCGCGGGCTTGCGGAACCCGCGGGAACAGGAACAGTCAATATCTCGCATGATAACAGCCTCCAGAATGGCGTGGAGCACCATTGCTCCCGCTGCATCCTATTCCGGCTTGCCGTTATCGGTGATTGCGGCCACCAGCCCCGACCCATCCAGGATCAGGGCCTGATCCAGCTTGGACTTATGCCAGATGCGCTTTATATCCAGCCGCAGATCCACTTCCGCCGAGGTGGCCTTGGTGCCCAGGGTGTAGGTCCCGCCGGCTGGCAGCACCGCGTCCTCGGGCAGGGCGATCAGTTCCGAGCCCCGGGTGGAATAGACGATCCAGCCGGCAAGCGGCAGATCGGCATCCATCCGGCTGCGCAGCGTCAGCAGATCCTCCGCGCTGTCGATATCGGCGGTGACCGCGCCGGTATAATCGGGCAGCTCCCAGGCGATTTCCCGGGCGGAAACCTGGCCGCTTGTCAGCGTCAGCTCCAGCCCGATGCGGTAATCCTGGGTCACGTACACCTCCGCGCCCGCCTTGCCGTAGCGCTTGAGGATGGAGGAGGCCGGGGTATCGGGCTCCTGGGCGGCGGAGGTGCAGATCAGTGCGGCCTCGGGGCAAACGGTTTCCACAAAGCTTTGGCTGCTGGCGGTGTTATCGCCGTGGAAGGGCACCTTGAGCAGATCGGCCGCCGTGAACGCGCCGGCCTCCAGCAGGGCGTATTCCTCCTCCAGCTTCATATCGCCGGTGAACAGCAGGCTGCCGTCGGCGGTCTCTGCGTAAAATACCAGGGAATTGTTGTTCTCGTTCTCGGTATTGACGGTCAGCGGGCCCACCACGCGGATCTCGGTTTCCCCGGGCAGCCGCAGGGTGTCCCCCGCGTTCAGATACCGCACCTGCTGGCCGCGCTCCGCCGCCGCCAGCTCGGCCGGGTGCTGGCCGGGCGTCACATCATAATAGATGGCCGCGGCATACCAGGCGTCCACCGCAACCTCGCTTTGGGCCAGCGCCATAAGGCCGCCGTAATGATCCCTGTCGCAATGGGACAGAAAAACGCCGTTCAGGTGATCAATTTCAAGCTGCCGCAGCGCCTCCAGCAGCAGATTTGCAGTATAATCGTACCCGCTGTCGATCAGGTAAGCCGCGCCGTTGACCAGCAGCAGCAGGCAATCACCCTTGCCCACGTTGAGGGCGATCAGGCGCGTGCCGCCCGCCTCCTCCGCCGGGGCGGCGCAGCCGGAAACCGTCAGACACGCAAAAGCCATCAATAAAGCCAAAATACGACGCATAAAACCTCCGCTGACAAAATCAGCCCGCCCTGTCGGCGGCGCTTGCCCTTTCCCGCCATTCATGCTACAATTCGGTATCAGCATGCAGGAAAGGATCAAAAAACATGCAGGAAAAAATGATGCGCATCGCCCTGGATGAAGCCGAGCACTGCGGCGAGGATGTGCCGGTGGGCGCGGTGGTGGTCCGGGACGGCGAGGTGATCGCCTCCGCCCATAACCGGCGGGAGGCCGACTGTGATCCCTTCGCCCACGCCGAGCTGCTGGCCATGCGCCAGGCCTGCCAGAAGCTTGGCACCCGGCGGCTCAAGGGCTGCACGCTGTACGTAACGCTGGAGCCCTGCCCCATGTGCGCCGGGGCGCTGGTGATGGCCGGGATCGACCGCTGCGTTTTCGGCGCCTACGATCCGCGGCAGGGCTGCTGCGGCAGCGTGTACGATCTGCCCCACGACCCGGCCTTTTATCACCGTACGCAGTGCGAAGGCGGGGTGCTGGAGGAGCAGTGCGCCGGGCTGCTGCAGCGCTTCTTCGCCCAGCGCAGAAAATAAACATGTACATTATAAAGGATGCCTCCGGAAATTGCAAACGGATATATGACCTTTTTGTAACATTTTGAAAAACCTTCAAAACCGCTTGCGGGAACCCGGCCAATTGTGCCATAATAAAGAACCGAAAATGATTCCGGAGCGCGTTTCTGCGTCCCGAACGGAAAGGAAGCTCTTTTATGAACAGGATCGCAAAAATCATCCTTGCCTTTGCAATGGCCGCGCTTTTGACGGTATCCATCCCGATGGCCGGCATGCAGGCGGTCCGCGCTGAAGCCGCCCCCATCGCCCCCGCCACCCAGATCCCCGACGACCCCCCCGCCCCCGAGGCAGCCGCCGAGGAAGCCGAGGCCGAAGCATCCGAAGAAACCGAAGCCACTGAAGCCGAAGCCGCCGAGACCGAAGCTGCGGAAGCTGAAGCTGCTGAGACCGAAGCTGAAGCCGAGGCCGCGGAAGCCCCCGCGCTCACCGTCCCCGCCGACGCCGTCATCCTGACCGTGGGCGACCGCACCTTCACCGCCGAGGACGTGGACAGCATGGCCTATATGATGTACAGCCAGGGCAATGTCGAAACCTATCCCGATTACGACAAGGCTGTGGAATCCCTGACCCAGGAAGCCGTGCTGGAGTACGCCCTGGAAACCGCGGGCTATACCCAGTTTACCGATGAGGAGCAGGCCGCCTTTGCCGCCGAGGCCGAGAGCATGATGGAGGCCGCGCTGAACCGCTATGTGGAGCACTACCTGACCGAGGATACCGAGGAAGCCCGGGCGCAGCTGTACGCCCAGGCCCAGGAGTATTACGCCGCCCGCGGCGCGACCCTGGACGTGGTGACCGAGAACCTGCGCTTCGAGGCCGCCGCCAAGAAGCTGGACGCCGAGCTGACCGGCGGCTATGTGCCCACCGAGGATGAAATCGCCGAGGTGTTCAACACCCAGGGCGCCATGTATCAGCAGCAGTATGAGAACAACGTGCCCATGTACGAATTCCTGACCCAGTATTACGGCTACGAGAGCTGGTATGTGCCCGAGGGCTATCGCTCGGTGATCCACATCCTGCTGGAGGTGGAGGACGAGGTGCTGCAGGCGTACACCGCCGCCCAGGCCGCCCTGGATGAGGCCCAGAGCGCCGAAACCGTGGACGAGGCCGCCGTGGCCGCCGCCCAGACCGCCCTGGACGAGGCCTTCGACGCCGTGATCGCCTCCCGCCAGGATACCATCGACGAGATCAGCAGCCGCCTGGCCCAGGGCGAAAGCTTCCAGGATCTGATCGCCGAATACGGCACCGATCCCGGCATGAAAAACGAAGCGACCCTGGCCGAGGGCTATCACGTGCACCCCGAGAGCATCGTATGGGATCCCGCCTTCGTATCCGCCGCCTTCCAGGACGGCATGCAGCAGCCCGGCGACGTATCCGAGCCTGTGGTGGGCAGCTATGGCATCCACATCCTGTACTACCTCAAGGACGTGCCCGGCGGCCTGATCATGACCGACGCGATCCGCGATGAAATCAGCGAGTACCTGGTGACCAGCAAGCTGAACGACGCCTATAACGCCTTCTTTGAGGAATGGTCGCAGAAGCTGGAAATCACCCGGGACGACGCGCTGTTGGAGCAGCTGAAGGTCCAGGCGGAGGCCGCCCTCAAAAACAGCGGATCGGAAGAATAAAAAAGCGCTTGACAAACGGACCGCATGCTGTTAAAATATCAGTTGCGTTAAGCAGGAGCCGCCCGCTCCTCACCCTGCGAATCCCGTTTCGCCCGGTGCAGGCAACCGATAAACAGCATGTGTATGTCGGCGGGTGGTTTCATCCGCCGGCTTTTTTGTTAAAAAAAGAAGCCCAAATCATGATGGAGGTGCGTACACATAGCAGCCGAACTGTTGATCAATGAAGAAATCCGTGACCGTGAAGTACGCCTGATCGGCGCCGATGGCGCGCAGTTGGGTGTGCTGCCCATTGCCCGTGCGCTGGAGCTGGCCGAGGAAGCCGAGCTTGACCTGGTCAAAATCGTTCCCAACGTCCAGCCCCCCGTATGCAAGCTGATGGACTACGACAAGCACCGCTACGAGCAGTCCAAACGCGAGCGCGAGATGCGCAAGAACCAAAAGACGATCTCCATTAAAGAGGTACAGCTTTCCGCCACCATTGAGGAAAACGATGTGCAGACCAAGGCCAAGAACGCCATCAAGTTCCTGCAGGGCGGCGACAAGGTGAAGGTCAGCATCCGCTTCCGCGGGCGCCAGATCACCCACAGCGAGATCGGCCTGAAGGTGATGCAGGATTTCATTGACCGCACCAAGGACGTGGCCGTGGTCGAAAAGCGCCCCGTGCTGGACGGCCGCCATATGATCATGATCCTGGGCCCCAAGGCGGATAAACCTGTGAAGGCCCCGAAACCCGCGAAGCCCGCGGAAAGCACGGACGCCTGAATCACATCCGGAAGGAGGAAACCCCATGCCTAAGCAAAAGACCCATCGCGGCGCAGCCAAGCGCTTTTCTTTGACCAAGACTGGCAAGGTCAAGCATAAGAGCATGAACTGCAACCACATCCTGAACAAGAAGACCACCAAGCGCATCCGTCATATGCGCAAGGGCGGCGTGCTGCAGAACAAGGCCGAAGCGGCCACCATCCGCACGCTGATCCCGTACAAATAAGCCCATTTCCGGCAAGGAGGATTGAACAATGGCACGTATTAAGAGGGCTGTTACCGCCCATAAAAAGCGCCGCAAGGTGTTCAAGCTGGCGAAGGGCTACTTTGGCGCAAAATCCAAGCAGTACCGCACCGCCAGCGAACAGGTGCGCCGCTCCCTGCGTTATGCTTACACCGGCCGCAAGCTCCGCAAGCGCGAGTTCCGCAGCCTGTGGATCACCCGCATCAACGCCGCCGCTCACCTGAACGGCATGAACTATTCCACCCTGATCAGCGGCCTGAAGAAGAAGGGCGTTGAGGTAAACCGCAAGATGCTGGCCGACCTGGCCGTCAACGACGCGGAAGCCTTTGCCCAGCTGGCTCAGATCGCCAAGGAAGCGTAAGGCGCATGCATACAAGCCCTCCGTTTGCCGGCGGGCTTGTTTTTTTATGAAAAGAGGTACCTTCATGATAAAAAAAGCGCTGGCGCTGCTGCTGATCGTCTGCTGTCTTTGCTGCTGCGCAGCGGCGGAGGGCGAGCGGCACGTATACCGTGCGGGCGAGGCGGATCCCTTCGCCCCCGATGCCGAAACCTTTGATCTGTACGTCTGCCCCCTGCTGGGCGCGGACTGCATGGTGCTCAAGTGCGGCGGCCAAACCATGCTGGTGGATATGGGCAAGGCCAACGATTATGAGATCATCAAGGGCGTGCTGAACGACCTGGGCGTGGATCACATCGATATCGCTTTCAACACCCATCCCCATACCGATCATCTGGGCTCCATGATCCAGCTTCTGGCGGATTATCCCGTGGGGCGGTTCATGACGGCCTTCGCCGACGATTATACCGCGGACGAGGTGGTGCAGCGCAGCACCCTGCGGGCGGTGCACGCGGCGGGCGTGCCGGTGACCTACGTGGAGGACGGGTATGCCTTCTCCCTGGGCGGCGCGCAGATGACGGTGATCCGCCAGACCAAATACATGTATCCCGAGCCCAATCCCAATCCCCAGAGCGCCATGCTGAAGATCACCTTCGGCGAGCGCAGCATCCTGCTGTGCGCCGACGTGGTGCAGACCGCGCAGCTGTACATCGCCCAGACCCATGATCTGAAGGCCGATATCTTCAAATGGCCGCATCACGGGCTGAACAAGGTATACCGGGAGTTCTGGGAAAACGTGGACGCGGAGTACGCCTTTATCACCCACGGCTACATGAATACCATGGAATCCCAGGCGCAGCTGAACAAGTACGGCATTCCCCATGATTTTGCCACCTGGGGCGTGATCCACCTTTCCACCGACGGCGATTACTGGCTGGTGGATCAGCAGCTCAACGAGATGGGAGAGCGGTGCGTGGAGATGTACCGCTGAAAAGTATGAAGAGAAGAATCATCATGAGCGTGGCCGGCGTGCTGCTCTGCGGCGCCTTTGCCGGCATGCTGCAATACGTGGCCTTTGGCGTGGATCCCTTCCAGTGCTTCTGCAACGGCGTATGGAGTGTGATCCCGCTGGATTTCGGCACGCTGTATGTGATCATCAACGGCCTGCTGCTGCTCTTTGCGCTGTTTGCCGATCGGCATTTTATCGGCCTGGGCACGCTGATCAACATGTTCCTGCTGGGATATGTGGTGGATTTTGTCCGCAGCGGGCTGCAGACACTGATGCCGGAGCCTGCCATGGCGCTGCGCATCGCGCTGTTTATCCTGTCCCTGCTGGGGCTGTGCGTCACGGGCTCGCTGTATATCACCGCCGATCTGGGCGTTTCCACCTACGACGCCGTGGCGCTGGTCATCTCGGGCACCTGGCATAAAATGCAGTTCCGCTTCTGCCGCATCCTCACTGATCTGGTGTGCGTGCTGATCGGCAGCGGGCTGTACCTGCTCGGCGGCAAAAGCTTCGGCGAGCTTACCGCCATCGCCGGCATCGGCACCATCCTGACCGCCTTCTGCATGGGTCCGGTCATCGCCTGGTGCAACGTGCATATCTCCCAGCCCCTGCTGAACGCGGGAAAAAAGCCTGTGTAAATGGGGATTTGGCGGGGGAGGAGGGTACGTTTAGAGGCCTCCGCGGCCTCTAAAACTCTGCGCCAAAGGACCTTCGGCCCTCTGGACTCCCAACGGGCGAACCAACTTGAATTTGAGACCAAACTTATTTCCGCCAGTTTGGTTTCGGTTGCCAAGCGAGTTCCCGGGCAAAAAGAACAAGAGAAAAATCCGGAAAAATCAAACAAGCTTGATTTTTCCGGATTTTTCTCTTGTTCAGCGGTGCGCTTTGCGCGCCGCGCGCACGGCGTAGCCGTGCTGCCCGGGAACGGTGGTAGCCGTTAAAGCCTGTTGGCAGAAAATCCAGCAGCATTTACGGCGACAAACGCAGCCTTCTTCGGTTCCTTCTTGGGCTCCAAGAAGGAACGCCTCCGTTCGTCCCCTTCCCGTCAAATCCCAATTCGCCGCTACCTGATCAGCGCCCGCAGCCGTTCATGCAGGACGCTTTTTTTGTTCAGGTCGTTCAGATCGATCACATCGATGCCCAGCTCCATGGCGCGGTGGCGCATGGGGCTGCGGCCGCGCTCAGCGGTAACGATGGCCGCCCGGGCCACCAGGCCGCCGAAGCGGTCGCGCAGGATGGCCAGCTCGTTGAGCGCCTCGGTTTTCACATCGCAGGTTTTGCAGCTGATAAAGATAGGCCGCACGCCGGCGGTGGCCATCACGTCCAGCTCGTTGGTCACGTTGTCCCGGCCGGGCTTTTCCCCCAGCCAGTCCACCACCGCGCTGGTGCGCACGTCGTCAAAAACGCCCAGATCCAGGCACGCCTTATAGATATACAGCTCCAGCGCGCTGCCCACGTCCCGCAGCCAGGCGCGCACCTGGCTATCGACAAAATCAAAGGCGAGCTCCTGGTCCGTGATGTCCAGGCCGCGGATCAGGCCGATGCGCGCCATCTCCTTCAGCGCCTCCAGCGGCGCGTTGACCCGTCCCCCATGCTCGCCCTTGGCCGTCATACCGCCCTGGGCGTGCAGGCTGCTCTCCTTCTGGGAAATGCGCTGCATATAGGTGACCACCGAGGGCCATTCCCGGCGGAAGCGCAGGTACAGATCAAACATGGGATCGATGATATCCATATATTTTTCCAGGATATCGTTATCCACCCGCCCCATCCGCATGCTGCCGCCGGCCATCAGGAAGCAATCCTCCACCTTCAGCCGCACATCGCAGGGCAGATCGTTGGCAAAGGGCGCGTTGCGGATATTGAAAAAGGTATTGCGCTTGCGGGAATAGGTGATCACCGGGATCTCCCGTTCGGCGCACATCAGGCCGCTGGCGAACAGCGAGGCGTCGGTGCCGCCGGCGATATCCAGGGCGCAGTCGGGATAGCGGTCTGCCACCTCCCGCAGCCTGCGCGCCACCGCCTCGGCGTCCAGCAGGCTGGTGCCCAGGAACACGCACTCATGCCGGATGCCGCGGTGCTTAAAATACTCCCGCAGCTTGTTATGCATCGCCTGGTCGGAGGCCACCTCCGGCGGGCAGATGAATACCGTGCGCTCCGGACGGAACATCTCGGTGGCCAGCACGTTCTCCAGGGGCAGCTCGTCGTATAATTCGATCAAAGTCTTCATTTTTCAGCACCTCATGGGCATTATACCACAAAATAAGAGTAGCATAAAGCCCATATTAATGCTATAATATAGTGCTTCTCGGATTGAAGGAGGTATACCCGCGATGGCTCTTTTCTACAAGCGCTCTCACCTGCTGGATCATGTGTTTATCGCGCTGGCAGCGGCGCTGATGGCGCTGAACTACTACATCTTCATCCTGCCCAACCAGTTTGCGCCCGCCGGTCTCTCCGGCATCAACACCATGGCGCAGTACCTGTTCAACTTCAGCGTGGGCTACCTTTCGCTGATCGAGAATATCCCCCTGGCGCTGATCTGCTTCTTCCGGGTGGATAAGCAATTTGCGGTCAAGACCGCCACCAACGTGATCGTGTTCTCGGTGCTGCTGCTGCTGTTCCAGAACAAGGTCATCGATATCGAGCGCTTCATCTACCATACCAACGACGGCAAAAGCACGCTGCTGGCCCCGGTGGCTGCCGGCACCATCAACGGCTTCATCACCGCCATCAGCCTGAAGCACGGCGGCAGCACCGGCGGCATGGATTACGTGGCCGCCATGATCCATAAGCAAAAGCCCGCCTATTCCATGATCCATATCTCCTTTGCCATCAACCTGATCGTGGCCACTGTATCCTACTTTGTGTACGATTTCAAGATCGAGCCGGTGATCCTGTGCATCGTATACAGCTACCTGACCACCCGGGTGGGCGATTATATCCTCAAGGGCGGCAAGGAAGCGCTGAAGGTGGAAATGATCACCTCCCACCCCGAGGAGATCACCGAGCACATCGTGCGGGAGCTGCACCACAGCAGCACCATCCTGCAGGCCCAGGGCGGATACAGCCATCAGGGCAAAACCATGCTGATCTGCGTGATCAACAAGCACCAGATCACCAAGTTTACCGATATCATCAGCCAGTACCCCGATACCTTTGCCTGCGTATCCAGCGTCAATGAAACGCTGGGCAATTTCCGCAGGGACGTGCATTGAGGAGGAAAACATGCGCCTGGATAAATACCTGAAGGTTTCCCGCATCATCAAACGCCGCACCGTGGCCAAGGAGGCCTGCGACGGCGGCCGCGTATCCATCAACGGCAAGCCTGCCAAGGCCGGGGCCGAGGTAAAGGAAAACGATATCATCGAGATCCGCTTCGGCAGCCGGGTGGGCCGCTACCAGATCACCGACGTGCGCGAGGTGGTGCGCAAGGAGAACGCCGCGGAAATGTACCGCGTATTGCAGGAGGACGCTGAGATACTCAGGGAAAGGAGCTGAGCGTGGCTTTTATTGAGGCCGACGGGCTGACCAAAACCTTCACCGTGCGCAAAAAGCGGCAAAAGGGACAGCTGCTTCGGGAAAAAACGCAGATCAGGGCGCTGGACGCCCTTTCTTTTTCCATCGAAAAGGGCGAGCTGGTGGGCTATATCGGCCCCAACGGCGCGGGCAAAAGCACCACGGTCAAGCTGCTCAGCGGCATCCTGACGCCGGACGGCGGCACCGCCCGGGTGGGCGGGCGCGTCCCCTGGCAGGAGCGCCGGCAGCACGCCTCGCACATCGGCGTGGTGTTCGGCCAGCGCAGCCAGCTCTGGTGGGATGTGCCCATCCTGGACAGCTTTGATCTGCTTCGGGAGATCTACCGCGTGCCGGAGGATCGGTATAAAGAGCGCCTGAACGCGCTGACCGAGGCGCTGCAGCTGGGCGAGCTGCTGCGCACGCCGCTGCGGCTGCTCAGCCTGGGCCAGCGCATGCGGGCGGAGCTGTGCGGCAGCCTGCTGCACGGGCCGGAGCTGCTCTTTCTGGATGAGCCCACCATCGGCCTGGACGCGGTGAGCAAGCTGGCGCTCCGGGATTTTTTGATGCAGGAGAACCGCCGGAACGGCACCACCGTGCTGCTGACCACCCACGACATGGAGGATATCAGCGCGCTGTGCAGCCGGGTGATGGTGCTGGGGCACGGTAAAAAGCTGTTTGACGGCGCGCTGCCCGATCTGCTGGCCCGCTACGATACCCGGCGCATCATTACCCTGCGCTACGCCGGCGAGGTTCCGCTGCCGCAGCTGCCCGCAGGCTGCGCCTGCGAGGCCGAGGGCGGACAATACAAGATCACCTACGCGCCGGACAAGCTGCCCACATCGCAGCTCATCGCTCTGCTGCAGTCCGCCGGCGATATCCGGGAGCTTACCGCACAGCCCCAGAATATTGATCATCTGATCGCCGCCATGTACCGGGAGATGGATCTATGAAGGCCTATCTTTCGGTTTTTCGCATGCGCTGGAAAATGGAGCTGCAGTACCGCGGCGCGGTGATCGGCGGCATCGTGTGCCAGATGTTTTTCGGCCTGATCCTGGTATCGCTGTACCGGGCGCTGTACGCGGGCAAGCCGCAGGCCCTGCCCATCGAGGCGGTGGCCAGCTATGTATGGCTGCAGCAGGCCTTTTTCCGCATGCAGCTGTCCAGCGACAGCGAGCTGATGGACAAGATCCGCACCGGATCGATTGCCTACGATCTGTGCCGCCCGCTGGATCTGTACGGCTATTATTACGCCCGCATCCTGGCGCAAAAGCTGCTGGGCAGCCTGCTGCGGGCCGGGCCCATGCTGCTGTTCGCCTTCCTGCTGCCGCGGGGCGTGGGAATAACGGCGCCGGTATCGCTGCCCGCGCTGATCGCCGCGCTGCTGTGCCTGATACTGGGGCTGCTGTGCACCTGCGCCCTGGAGAACATCACCATGGCCTTTACCATGCGCACGCTGGATTCCCGGGGCGTGCAGGCCATGCTGAACCTGCTGATGGTCACCTTTTCGGGCAATATCCTGCCGCTGACGCTGTTCCCCGACAGCTGGCAGCGGATCATTACGCTGCTGCCCTACGCCCAGATCCTGGACGCGCCCATCCGCCTGTATACCGGCCAGTACGCCCTGGGCGAAGCGCCGCGGGTGCTGCTGATCCAGGGGATCTGGACGCTGGCGCTGATGGGCCTGGGCATCCTCCTGTGGCGGCGGCATCAAAAGCGCCTGGTGGTGCAGGGAGGCTGAGCATGAATACCATCAAACTGTATATCAAATCCGTGGGCATGCTGATGAAAAGCCAGCTGCAGTACCCCGCCTCCTTTCTGATGCAGACGCTGGCCCAGTTGGTGATGGAGGCCGAGGAATTTCTGGCGGTGATCCTGATCGTGGATCGCTTCGACCGGCTGAACCAGTGGATGCCCGGCGACCTGTTCTTCTTTTTCGGCGTCATGTCGGTCACCTTTTACCTGACCGAGATCTTTGGCCGCGGCATTACGGGGAATTTTCCAAGCCTGCTGCGCTCCGGCCAGTTGGATACCCTGCTGCTCCGGCCCCGGGGCGTGCTGACGCAGGTGCTGTGCAGCGCGGTGGATCCCCGGCGCATCGCCTGCGTTGCCGTGGGCGCGGCGGCGCTGATCATCGGCAGCCGGATGGCGCAGGTCTCCTGGACGCCGCTGAAGGCGCTGGCATTGGCCGAAAGCCTGGTTTTCGGGTGTCTGCTGCTGCTGGGGCTGTTTCTGATCGAGGCGGTGTTCTGCATTTACTCGGTCAAATCGGTGGAGCTGGTCAACGCCATCACCTACGGCGGGCGCAGCGCCTGCCAATATCCCATCGACATCTACCCCCGGCCCCTGCGGGTGATGTTTACCGTGATCGCGCCCTTCGCCCTGGTGATGCACGTGCCCGTGGGCTATCTCCTGGATAAGCCGCTGTTTGGCTGGCCGGGCTGGACGGCCTTTGTCTGTCCCCTGGCCGGGGCCGCCGTGTTTGCCCTTATGTACGCCGTTTTCCGCCGCGCCATGCGGCACTACCGTTCCACAGGGAGCTGATACAATGGCCGCTTTTTCCGTAGAAGGCATCGTCCTGCGGCATGCGGATTACCGAGACAACGACCGCATGCTCACTTTGCTGACCCCCCGGGGACGGGTGGACGCCCTCTGCCGGGGCTGCAAGCGCCCCAAATCGCCGCTGCTGCCCGCCAGCGAGGTGTTTGTGCTGGGCAATTATGAGCTGGTGACCGCCAAGGGCCGCGCCATCGTGGCCAACTGCCTGCTGCGGGACAGCTTTTACAACCTGCGGCTGGATATCGATAAGTTGGCCTGCGCCGCCTACATGGCCAATATCTGCGAGGCCACGGTGCAGCCGGAGGACAACGCCCAGCGTCCCTTCCTGCTGCTGGCACGGGCCCTTGGCTATCTTTGCTACAACGATTACGCGCCCCGGACGGTGCTCAGCGCCTTTCTGCTGCATTACGCCGTGGCCATGGGCTATAAGCCGCGGCTGAACCACTGCGTCGTCTGCGGAAAGGCCATCGAGCCGGAGGCCGGCGCGCTGTTTGATATCGAGCAGGGCGGCGTGGTATGCCCCGCCTGCGCGCCGCAGCTGGTGCGCGGCGCGGCCCTGCGGCCCGGCGAGCTGAACTGGCTGCGGGAATCGCTGCTCAAGGGCGTAAAGGGCGATCTGCCCGCCGCGGACGCCCCGCTGCCGCTGCTGCAAAGCTACCTGGAGAGCCGCATCGATCAGCGCATCCCCCATCTGATGGCCGCGCTTTGATCCGCCCCTTGTTTTTTGCGGCATTGCATATTATAATTTATAGCAAACGAAACCCAATAGCGGCGTCCGCCGCAACGGAAAGGAGCCCTTCCCATGAAGCCTTTGATGATCATCGTCCTGGTGACCGCCCTGGCCGCAGGCGCTGCGGCCGCGCTGCATATCGCCCTGCCCAAGCAGCCCGCGCAGACGCCTGTCCCCCCCATCGCATGGCCTGACGACAGCCTGCAGCAGGTGGAATACAGCGTATACGGCGGCATGGAAAACCAATCGCTCACCTATACGCTGCGCTGGGAGGACAACCGCTATACTCCCACCCTGACGGTCAACCGGATGCAGAACGGCGAGGAGCGGGCCTATACCTATTCCCCGGCCTGGAATACGATGGATGATTTTGAGGCTTTTATCGCCGCCTACTCTCCCGAAGGCTGGGCGGACCTGCCGCAATCGGAGCTGCAGGCGCTGGACGCCCCCGTCTCCCGCGTCACGCTGACCTATGCGGACGGCACGGAGTATACCGTGACCGATGATAAGGAAGTGGATGGCGCGCTGTTCCGGAATACCCTGTGCTTCCTGGAAAGCTACACTGTAGCCAGCCAGCCCTATGAATTGACCCTTTCCATCCCCGCGGCCGGCGAGCCGGAATACGAGCTTCATTTCTCCGCGCCGGAAAAGGTTTGGTATACCGCGTACAAACAGCAGGACGCCCAGGGCGGCCATCAGGAGATCCTGCGCATTTATGGGCGCATCCCCGGCGACGTGCTGCTGATCATCGACGGCCCGGAGGGCGGCCCGATCCAATGCATGCTGCGGGTGGACGCGGGCTATAATGTTACCCGTTTGGATCAGAACGAGCCCTGAAGGAAAAAACGCGCTTGTCAAAATTCGCTTTCTTCGGTACAATAAAAGGGTATATTATTTCCTGAATCCGGAGCGATTATTGCATGAAGCACTATAAGCAAATTTATCAATACTCCGCGCTGGAAATCAACGGCGTGCTGAATGACCTGCGCAAAGAATACGATATCGTGCGCATCGTGGACGTGGAGGAGTGCCGCATCCTGGAGGTTACGGCGGACGGCGCGCTGCACTACGGAGCCCAGTGCTTCAAGATCTGGAACCGGGAAACCCGCTGCGCCAACTGCACCAGCTACCGCGCCTGCATGACGCACTGCGAGGCCGATAAAAGGGAAAAACTGGGCCGCGATCGGGAAAGCATCCACTCCATCCCCATCTACCTGGAGATGCTGAACGGCGAATTGGAAATGTGCGTGATCGAATGCGTGCGCTTTATCGATTCCGATCCCGCCGGCGAGACGGACAGCGCCGAGGCCGGGGAGGCCATCGCCACCCATGACGTGCTGACCCGCCTGTATACCCAGGAGAAATTCTTC
Source organism: uncultured Eubacteriales bacterium (assembly GCA_902787835.1). Lineage (GTDB taxonomy): Bacteria > Bacillota > Clostridia > Christensenellales > Aristaeellaceae > SFMI01. Next base: position 2,760 of record CADAHU010000006.1, on the reverse strand, counting down.
CGCGAAACGCGCCAGCGGCTGATCGATCATCCCGATACGGATTATGTGCTGGCGATCGGCAACATCCGCAACTTTAAGCTGATCAACAAGCTCTTTGGCATCGAGGGCGGCAACCGGGTGCTGGTGGGCATCGCCGATATCCTGCGCAGCGAGTGCGGCCCGGAGGAGGTATACGGTCGCTATCGGGATGACCGTTTTGCACTGCTGATCCAAAAAGACAAGTTTCATGAGATTGACTTTTCCAACCACCTGCAAAAGGTGCGGGAGCTGGTGGAGAGCCCGATCTTTACCCTGCAGGTCAAGCTGGGCGCGTATGAAATCGAGGATAAAAACCTGCCCGTGGCCACCATGCTGAGCCATGCCGATCTGGCGGTGAACAGCATCCGCAACTCCCGCTGCGCGCTGATCGCCCATTACCGGCCCGCGCTGCTGGAACGGCAAATGCGGGATCAGCACATCATCACCGATTTTGAGCACGCGCTGAGCCATGACGAATTTCAGGTTTATCTCCAGCCCCAGGTGCGCTCCGACGGGATGATCCTGGGCGCGGAGGCGCTGGTGCGCTGGGTGCTTCCCCACGGAAAGATCCTGCATCCCTCGGAGTTTCTGGGTGTGCTGCATCAATCGGAGCTGCTTTCCCATCTGGACGCCTTTGTCTGGGAACGCGCCGCACAGATGCTGAGCCGCTGGAACGATACGCCGCTGGCCCCCCTGTATGTCTCCATCAATGTGGATCCCAGCGATTTTTATTATATCGACGTGCCCAGGCTGCTCTCCGGCCTGTGCAAAAAATACGGCATCGCGCCGCAGCGGCTGCGGGTGGAGATCACCGAGACCGTGCTGTTTGACGATATCACCCGCCAGAGCAGCCTGGTGGAAAAGCTGCACAGCCAGGGCTTCCTGGTGGAGATCGACGATTTTGGCAAGGGCTTCAGCTCGCTGAGCCTGCTCAAGGATATCCATGCCGATGTGCTCAAAATCGATATGGGCTTCCTGCAGGGCGAGAGCAATACCCAGCGCAGCAACGTGATCCTGGGCTCGGTGATCGATATGGCCAATCACCTGCAGATGGGCGTGATCACCGAGGGCGTGGAGAACCGGGAGCAGGTAAACAACCTGGTTTCCCTGGGCTGCAGCCTGTTCCAGGGCTTCTATTACTCCCAACCCCTTCCCATGAAGGATTTTGAGCTGCTGGCGCGGGAGAATATCAGCCAGTTCGCGGCGGATCGCTGACCGCTCCGCAAAAAGCGGTGATCTGCGCTCCGATAGAAATGATTTTTTTCAATCGATAATGGATCGCAAACTGGGATTTGGCGGGGAGGGGGGACGAACGGGAGCGTTCCTTTTCTTGGAGCCCAAGAAGGAACCGAAGAAGGCTGCGTTTGTCGCCGTAAATGCTGCTGGATTTTCCGCCAACTGGCTTTAACGCCTGCCACCGTTCCCGAACAAGGCCAGCTTCGCTGGCCGCGCGGTGCGCAAAGCGCACCGCTGAACACAGAAAAACCCAACAAATCCGAGCAAGCTCGGTTTGCTGGGTTTTTCTGTGTTCTGGTTGTCCGGGAACTCGCTGGACGGTCGTAATCAAACTGGCAAAAACAAGTTTCTTCTTTTCCAAAGTTGTCATCCAGAGCCAAGCGTTCGCTTACATCCGCCAAAGGTGGAGTAGATCTTGTTGCCCTTGTTGCCGGTCTTGATTCATGCCTTTTATCGCGATCCTGTCCGCCCTGCGTGTGTCATCCTGACGCCCGCAGGCGGAAGGATCTCCCCCCGCAGGCGGACACGCCAACAAATACAGGCGGCGTATCCTCGCACCCTTCCCGCCAACAGGGAGATTCTTCGCACGGCCCATCCGTATGGGGCCGGCTCTGAATGACAGCGTTGGGCAGGGTGATCCTTGCCTGTTGGCCTGTCAGCTGTCGGCATGCCAACAAACACATGCAGCATTTTTAACGCCATCATTCTCGCTATGCGTTCGCTTGCAGCCGCCAATGGATCGGTCTAAAAACTGCCCTTTCTGCTTCTCTTTCCGGCTCGGAAAAAGAAGTCCCCCGTCTCCCGTTCGTCCCCCCTCCCCCGCAAACGCTCCGCCGCCTCATTTTTCGGCTGGATCCTGGGTCTGATCCAGGTTTTTCCAGCCGAAGCGGAGGATGGAGATCAGCATGGAGGTCTCGGTGACCGTCTCATCCAGGATGCCGGCCCAGGAACCCACCAGCACATCATAAACGATCCAAAGCGGCGAGTTGATCAGCATGCCCGCCAGCCGGATCCTGCGGGGATTATGGGTATACCCGGCCACGGTGGCCGCGATGTTGGCAGCCACCGGCAGGATGGAGATCCACCCGGCCCAGGTAAAAGCCAGCGCCCCCAGCTGCAGCAGGCAAAGGAGGACGCACATGGCTTTCCCCTGCGCAAAGCGGTATTTGCTGCCCAGGCAGGCGGAGCGCAGCAGATTGATCAGATAGCTGATGCCGCCCGTCGCGGCGCCCAGCAGCAGCAGATGCACCGTATAGAACAGGTACGAAAAGAACTGCACCCGAAACAGATTGCGGTTCTTTTTGCACTGGAAGGAGAGGAAAAACAGCGCGGTCCCCGCCAGCCCGATCGCCTGAATCCAGCCGTATCCCAGCTTCATTGTTCTGCCAGCTCCTCCTTCCATAAATGAAAAGGGGCTGTCTCATTAGGAGGCAGTCCTTTTTATGTACAAAAAGAGCCAGGCACTGTAAAGAGCCCGGCAAATGCGGTAGAATAATGTTATGAAAA
>CADAHU010000005.1 GCA_902787835.1 uncultured Eubacteriales bacterium | reverse complement strand
TACCGAGAACGGCACTGTGGTGGCGACCGGCGCCAACAACGGCACCGAGACCATCACCTTCACCGCGATCACCTACACGCTGGATGATGTTGGCACCCATACCTACATGGTAAAGGAGACAAGCGCGGACGGCAGCGGCATCACGGTGGATACGAACGAATACACCGTAACGGTGACCGTGACGGACAACAAGGACGGCACGCTGAAGGTTGAGCCCAGCGACAATTACAAGGCGCTGAACTTCGTCAACACCTATGACGCAAACGGCGAGGCGATCCTGAAGGGCGTAAAGACCATCGAGGGACGCGAATTCAAGAATGGCGACAGCATCACCATCAAGCTTGAAGCGCTGACCGACGGCGCGCCGATGCCGGAGGAGGATACCGTCACCATCAAGCCCGCGGCGGGCAATACGGCGCAATACGCCTTCAAGCCCATCCGCTACAAGCTGAGCGATATCCCTGCGGGGCAGAGCGATATCACCTTCCAGTATAAGGTGACGGAGTCCAAGTTCACCATGGACGGTGTTGCGGAGGCTGATACCACCGAGTACACAGTCAGCGTGAAGCTCAGCGATAACGGCGATGGCACCCTGGTTGTGCAGAAGAGCAACAGCTGCGAGCATCTTGACTTTACCAACGTGTATGCCGCCAAGGTCGAGGTTTCGCCGCACGCTACCAAGCGCCTGGTCGGCTCCGGCAGCAACGCGCTGCGCGCCAACCAGTTTACCTTCAGCATCACGCCGGACGCCACGAACCCGAAGACGGGCATTGACCAGAGCAAGCTCAAGACCACGGCGACCAACGCCGCCAACGGCAGTATTGACTTTGGCACCCTGTCCTTCACCAAGGAAGGCACCTGGATCTACACGGTGCGCGAGACGTCCACCTCCACCAATACCATCACGGTGGACCACGCGATTTACACCGTCGCCTACACGGTGAAGGATGTAACCCACAACGGTACGCTGACGGTGGAGCAAAAGATCACCAAGGTGGATAACGGGGCCACTACGACGGAGGATGCGATCGTATTCATCAATACGACCATGAGCACGCCTACGCCTACGCCCACCTCGACGCCCACAAGGACGCCCGCGCCGCCGCCCAGGCAGACGCCCATCCCGACCCAAACCCCGGCGCCTGAAACCACGGAGGTATCCGGTCATAAGGTCTGGGAGGATAACAACAACGAAGACGGCATGCGTCCGGACAGCATCACGGTGAACCTGATGGCGGATGGCGCGGCTGTGGATTCCACCACGGCCAGCGCGGCAACCGGCTGGAGCTGGAGCTTCACCAACCTGCCCAAGTATGATGGCGAGCGCCTGATCTCCTACACCATCGCGGAGGTAAGCGTTCCCTACTACACCACCACGGTAAGCGGTTTCGATCTGATCAACACCTATACGCGCGAGACCACCTCGGCCACGATCACCAAGATCTGGGATGATAACGACAACGAGCGCGGTCTGCGTCCGTCCAGCATCCAGGTTACGCTCTCCAACGGCATGACCGTAACGCTGAGCGACGCCAACGGATGGTCGGCCACCATCAATAACCTGCCCGTTTACAAGAACGGCGTAAAGGTGACCTACACCTGGAGCGAGCCCGTTGTGCTGGGCTACACCCAGACCAATGTGGCGGTCAGCGGAACCACGACCCTCATTACCAACAGCACCCGTAAGCCCGATGAACCCGGCAATCCCACCCCGCACAACCCGTGGATTACGCCGCCGGATGAATCCAAGCGGAAGAAACACGGCAAGGCGCTGGAGATCATTGATGATTATGAGACGCCTTTGGGCCTCGGCATCATCATCAACCACGTGGGCGACTGCTACGAGTAAGTCAGCGTAGAAAGGACGGCTACCGGTATGAATATCATGAAAGGCAATAAGATCATGAAAAGCATGAAAAAGTATCTGTCCCTTCTGCTGGCTATGATGCTCCTTTTGACCCAGCTTCCGCTTTCGGCCCTGGCCGAAAGCGAGCTGGGCGGGGGAGATCCGGCCATAACGGAAGCGGTTGACAGCGCGGACGAAGAAGCGGCGGATGAACTGGAAATCCCGGATGAGGACGAAGGGGAAGCCGCGGATCCTGCGGAGGAGGAGCCCCCGGCGCCCGAAGCCGAAGCGGCTTTGGAGCCTGAAGAAGACGAGACCGAGGACGGCGCGGAAGAAGCAGGCGATTTACCTGATGAGCTGATCGTGGGCCATACCACGGTGATGAAGGGCGACTTTTTCACCGAGATGTTTGGCAATGATACCGTGGATATCGATGTGCGCGCCCTGCTGCACGGCTATAACCTGGTCAACTGGGACCAGGAGCAGGGCGTATACGTGCTCGATCCTTCCGTCGCCACCGATGTGAAAATTGCCACCGATGCAGATGGCAACCGTACCTACTATATCGAGATCAGCAAGGATCTGTACTATTCGGACGGCACCCAGATCAACGCCTGGGATTATGCCTTCTCCCTGCTGCTGATGATGAGCCCGGAGATCGAGGAGATCGGCGGCAAGATCTACCGCGCGGAGCATATCCTGGGCTATGATGAGTACATCACCCGCCAGTGGCCCACGCTGACCGGCGTGGAGGTGCTGGATGATTTCCAGCTGGCCATCACCCTGGATAAGGATTTCCTTCCTTACTTCTTTGAGCCCGGCCTGTTGCTGTGCGTGCCCTATCCCATCTATGTGATCGCCCCCGGCTGCAAGGTGTATGACGACGGCTACGGCGTGTACATCGGCAACGAGGATCCCACCATCACGGAGCCGCTCTATACGGCGGAGCTGCTGCGGGAAACCATCCTGGATCCGGAGACGGGCTATAATTCCCATCCCTCCGTGGTCAGCGGCCCCTATTGCCTGACGGAGTACGACGGCATTACCGCGCATTTCGTGATCAATCCCTACTTCAAGGGCGCGCTGCCCAAGAACCCCGGCCCGCAATCCATCCTGGAGACCGATATCAACGGGATCGAGCTGGTGAAGCCCGTGATCGAAAAGATCTGCTTCACTCTGGCCAATAACGATACGCTGGTTGATCAGCTGCTGAACGGCGAACTGCATCTGGTGAATAAGATGACCTACGCGCCCACCATCATGGATGGCATGATGCGCGGCGCTTCCGGCGGCATCCGGTTCCAGAACTATCCGCGCATCGGCCTGGCCTTCCTGACCTTCTCCTATGATTGGCCCACCGTCAATGAAAAGGAAGTCCGTCAGGCCATCGCCTGGTGCATGAACCGCGACGCAATGATCGAGGATTACTGCCAGGGCTTCGGCGTCCGCGTGGACGGCTACTATGGCATTGAGCAGTGGGAGTATCAGCTGATCGAGGGCAACGTGGAGTATCCCATCGATCAGGAATACCGCGCCAAGAACAATCTGGAAGCGGCTTCCGGCGGTGAAGAAATCCGCCTGATCCCCGATGATGAATACGAAGCCGCGCTGCAGGCCTGGGAGGCGCTGAACCTGGATAATCTGACTCCGTATTCTGTGGATACGGAAAAGGCCACGCAGCTGCTCGTCGCCGCCGGATGGACGCTGAACCGCGAAGGCGATCCCTTCCGTCCCGGCATTGACGACGTGCGCTGCAAGTTCATCGATGACGAGCTGGTGGCGCTGGATCTGACCATGATGTATCCCGAGGGCAACCACATTGTGGATACCATTCAGGAGAACTTCATCGATAACCTGAATGAGGTTGGCATCCTGCTGACCCTGGTGCCCACCGATATGCAGGATCTGTTCTACTCCTACTATCGGGAGACCGAGCGCACCACCGATATGATCTACCTGGCCACCAACTTCCATGTGATCGTGGATCCGTCCATTACCTACAGCACCGATCCCACCCCCGACCACCTGATCTGGAACAACACCTACTCCGAGGATGAGATACTGTACGAGCTGGCAGTCGATATGCGCAAGACCCCTCCCGGATACTACTATGAGTATGTGGTCAAGTGGATCGCCTTCCAGGAGCGGTATAACGAGGTGCTGCCCACCATCCCGATCTACTCCAACATCTACTTCGATTTCTGGAACGAAGCGCTCGAGAACTACTTCATCACCGCCCATACCACCTGGTCTCAGGCCATCGTGGAATCCTTCTTCGGATCGGGGACGGGAGCCACGGAGGATGTGCTGGAAGCGGATGACTTCGGCGAGGATGAATTTGAGGACGACGCGGAGGAGTTTGAGGACGACGAGTTCGAGGAGTTTGAGGAATTCGACGATTGATCCCGATCCTGCGGCCTAAGCTGATCAAATACAATGCAAAAGGCGCTCTTTCCTGCAAAACGGGAAGGAGCGCCTTTATTAAATCATAGTTTATAAGATAATGCATGGTTCTTATATGATTATTAATTTGGAATATTAGAGCATCAAACTGAAATTGGTAAGGGTTACGATGGGCTTTGCCCAAAACCCCACCAGGGAGGGAAGCCCCTCCCTGGACCCGGCAGTTGCGGAAGCTGCTTGGATGCAACATAAAGCAGCTTCGCTGCCGACCTGTGCGCAAAGCGCACAGGGAAAAGCCTGAAAATTACCGAAAAACAAGCTCGCTTGTTTTATCGGAAATTTTCAGGCTTTTCTTATGCCGGGGAGCTCTCTTTGCGTCTTTCAAGTTTCAGGCGGCAACAAGTCTGTTTTTCGTCGTTCGCCTCATCGCCCGCCGGGATTCCAAAGGGATGAAATCCCTTTGGCGCAGAGCTCGAGACCGCGAAGGTCTCGAACGGTCTCCCTTTTACCCAATACGGTTTGTCTGCTTGAATCAGGGAACAAGTATTATTAAATATGCCGCATTCCGGAGAAAAAGCTCCTGCTGACCTTTATCTGCCGCGCAGCTTTTTCATATGTCCGATGGTGGCCTTGGCGGCCACGCCGGTCACCGCGCCGCAGGCCAGGCCCACAAAAAGCAGGATCGCCATATAATAGAGCAGCTGATCGGTTTCCAGAATGATCATGGCCAGCATCACCTGGCCCAGGTTGTGCAGCACCGCGCCCAGCATGCTGACGGTGATCAGGCTGAAACGCAGCTTTTTGAGCAATATCATGCCCAGCATGCTGCATATGCCGCCGGCCAGGGCGTACATCATGGCCGATACGCCGCCGAACAGCAGCCCGGACAGAAGCACCTTGATCAGCATCAGCACAAAGGCCGTGGGCGCATCCATCATATACAGGGCAAACATCAGCACGCCGTTGCTCAGCCCCAGCTTGATGCCCGGCACGCCCGCCGATACCGGCAGCAGGCTTTCGATAAAGCCAAGCACCAGCATCATGGCGGTCAGCAGGCCGCACTGGGCGATGGTCTCTACGGTAAAACGCTTTTTGCGCATGGTTTTCCTCCGATCGGGGGTATTACGCGTCTATTATAACCGTTCTGCTTATTTGATGTCAATTGAGTCATCAAATTGTATAATTGAGCCACAGGGGCTTGAAAAAAACTGCCATTCGGTGCTATGCTTGTAGCCGTGAAAAGGAGGGGAGTGTACTATGCTCCGAATCGAACACCTAAGCAAACAGTATGGCAGCGCGGACCGCAAGGCGGTGGATGACCTGACGCTGCATATTCAGCCCGGCGAGATCTATGGCTTTATCGGCCATAACGGCGCCGGCAAGACCACCACGCTCAAATCCTGCGCGGGCATCCTTCGCTTTGATTCCGGCGATATTTTTGTGGACGGCATCTCCATCAAGGAGAACCCCATGGAGTGCAAGCGCCGCATGGCCTATATCCCCGATAATCCCGATCTGTATGAGTTCCTCAGCGGCATCCAGTACCTGAACTTCATCGCCGATGCTTATCGGGTATCCGCTGCCGATCGGGAGCAGCGCATCGCGGAGTACGCCGCGGCGCTGGAGCTTACCGACGATCTGGCCAGCAAGATCAATTCCTATTCCCACGGCATGAAGCAGAAGCTGGCCGTGATCTCCGCCATGATCCACCAGCCCAAGCTGCTCATGATGGATGAGCCCTTTGTGGGCCTGGATCCCAAGGCGGCCCATACGGTCAAGCTGCTCATGCGGCAGTTCTGCGATAACGGCGGGGCCATCTTCTTCTCCACCCACGTGCTGGAGGTGGCCGAAAAGCTGTGCGATAAGGTAGCCATCATCCGGGGCGGCAAGCTGATCACCTGCGGCGATACCGAGACGGTGCGCGGCAACGAAAGCCTGGAGGATGTGTTCCTGGAATTGGTGGAGGATGCAAATGCTTAAAACATTGCTGAAAATCCGGTGGAAGGGGCTGCTGTACAACATGTTTGCCCGCCGCCGGGGCAAAAAGAACAGCGGCAAGGGCATGATGATCCTGTTTGCCTTCCTGCTGCTGTATCTGGTGGCGGCCTTTGGGCTGATGTTCGGCTTCATGTTCTACAGCATGTACGAGCCATTTAACGCCATCGATATGGGCTGGCTGTACTACTCTCTGGCGGCGGTGCTGAGCACCATGCTGTGCTTCATCGGCTCGGTATTCTTTACCCAGACCATGCTCTTTGATGCCAAGGATAACGAGCTGCTCCTGTCCCTGCCCATCAAGCCCGCCACCATCATCGGCAGCCGCATTTTGCTGCTTCTGCTGATCAACTACGGCTATTCCCTGCTGATCATGGCGGCCTGCGGCGTGGTGCGCTGCTTTGTGGCCCCGGTAACGGCGCTGGACGTGGTGCGCTACGTGCTGTGCTGCCTGCTGCTGCCGCTGCTGCCCAGCACGCTCTCCTGCATCGTGGGCGGGCTCATCGCGCTGATCATCAGTCGTCTGCGCAACAAGAACCTGTTCTCCCTGCTGCTGTCCCTGGTGTTCCTGGGCGCGTACTTTGCCGTATGCTTCAATATGCAGGATTATATTGAAAAAATGGTGAAGAACGGAGCGGCCATCGGCGAGGCCATCCAGAAGGCGCTGCCGCCCTTCTATGCCATGGGCCTGGCCATGCAGAACGGCGATTGGCTGCAGCTGCTGATCTTTGCCCTGTGGTGCATTGTGCCCTTCGCGCTGGTCTTCCTGCTGCTGAGCCGCACCTTTATCCGCATCGCCACCTCCAAGCGCGGCCAGAAGAAGGTCAAGTATGAGGCCAAGGCCATGCATGCCTCCTCCGTCCGCTGGTCTGGCACCTGCAAGGAGCTGCGCCGCCTGGTCAACAGCTCCGCCTATATGCTCAACGGCTGCCTGGGCTCCATCCTGTCGGTGGCGGTCGCGGTACTGACGCTCTTCAAGGGCGAGGGCATCCTGCAGACGCTGGCCAACGTATATGCCGGCGGCGCGGATGTAAGCGCCTTCGCCATGCCCATGGCCTGCATCATCGAGTGCTTCACCCTGAGCATGAGCATCCTCTCGGCCCCGTCCATATCGCTGGAGGGCAAAAATATCTGGCTGCTGCAGAGCATGCCCATGACGGCTGCCGACGTGCTGATGCCTAAGGTGTACATGCACCTGATCATCACCGTTCCCGCCAGCCTGCTGTCCTCCCTGATGTACGCGCTGGCGCTGCCCATGGGCACGCTGGATATCGTGCTGATCTTCCTGGTGCCGCTGCTGATCACCGTCACCATGGCGCTGCTGGGCGTGGTGGTCAACCTGCGCTGGCCCCGGTTTGATTACACCAATGAGACCATGGTGGTCAAACAGAGCGCCAGCAGCACCTGGGCAAGGTGATCTCCGTGCATACGATGCTGTTCATCTTTGCCGGGGTGCTTGCAATTGCGGACGTTATCATGTATGATTATCTTGCGCACAGGGCGGACCGTGCCTTTGCAAAACTGAATCAGGGTTGATATACATGATGAAGAACGCTTCTGCGGGCGACAGATTCCTGCCCGTTACAAAAGAAGACATGGTCCGGCGCGGTTGGGACGCGCCGGACTTTGTATATGCCGTGGGGGAGGCCTATGTGGATCATCCCTCCTTCGGCCATGCCATCATCAGCCGGGTGCTGGAGCAGGCGGGCTATAAGGTAGCCATGCTGTGCCTGCCGGATTGGCATACCTGCGAGGATTTTAAGCGCTTCGGCCGCCCCAAGCTGGGCTACCTGGTGACGGCGGGCGTTATCGACAGCATGGTCAACCATTATACCTCCGCCAAGCGCCGCCGCCATGATGATGTGTACGCGCCCGGCGGCAAGGGCGGCATGCGCCCGGACCGGGCGGTGACGGTATACAGCAACCGCATCCACGAGGCCTATCCCGGCCTGCCTGTGCTCATCGGCGGGGTGGAGGCCTCCCTGCGCCGGTTTTCCCATTATGATTACTGGGATGATAAGGTGCGCCGCAGCGTGCTGGTGGATAGCGCCGCTACTATATTGATGTACGGCATGGGGGAAAAGAGCATCCTGGAATGCGCCCAGTGGCTGCGGGACGGCATGCCGCCGGAGCACCTGGCGGATATCCGCGGCATCTGCTATATGGCCAAGCAGCCCCCCGAGGGCGTGGCCGTGCTGCCCAGCCACGGGGAGGTGGCGGCCGATAAAAAGGCCTACGCCCGATCGGTGATGCAGGAGTACCACGAGGCCGATCCCATCCGGGGCAAGGCGCTCTGCCAGATGCAGGATGCCCAGCGCTGGGTGGTGCAGAACCCGCCCTCCCTGCCGCTGACCAGCGAGGAGCTGGACGCGGTGTACGAATTGCCCTATACCCGGCATTACCACCCCATGTATGAGGCCCAGGGCGGCGTGCCGGCGCTCAGCGAGGTGCGGTTTTCCCTCAGCGCCGTGCGCGGCTGCTACGGGGCCTGCGCCTTCTGCGCCCTGACCTTCCATCAGGGACGCATCATCCAGAGCCGCAGCCAGCAATCGCTGCTGCGGGAAGCCGCCATGCTGGCCAGGGAGCCTGATTTTAAGGGCTATATCCATGATGTGGGCGGCCCCACGGCCAATTTCCGCCAGCCCTCCTGCCAGAAGCAATTGAAGCACGGCTGCTGCCCCAACCGGCAGTGCCTGTTCCCGAAGCCCTGCCCCAACCTGCAGGTGGACCACCGGGAATTTCTGGAAACGCTGCGCAGGATGCGGCAGATTCCGGGCATTAAGAAAGTATTTATCCGTTCCGGCCTGCGGTTTGACTACATCATGGCCGATCCCCACCGGGAGCAGGTCATGCGGGAGCTGTGCAAATACCATATCAGCGGCCAGCTCAAGGTGGCCCCGGAGCACATCAGCGACGGCGTGCTGGATATGATGGGCAAGCCCTGCAACCAGGTATTTGAGCAGTTTGGCAGCCTGTATCAGAAAACCAATGAGAAGCTGGGCATGCGCCAGTACCTGGTGCCCTATTTGATGAGCAGCCATCCCGGCAGCACCCTGCAGGAGGCGGTGGCGCTGGCGCTGTACCTCAAAAAGAAACGCGTGCAGCCCGAGCAGGTGCAGGATTTTTATCCCACGCCGGGCACCATCAGCACCTGCATGTATTATACGGGCATTGATCCCCGCACCATGAAGCCGGTATATGTGCCGCGCACGCAAAAGGAAAAGGATATGCAGCGCGCCCTGCTGCAATGGAAAAATCCCAGGAACCATCCGCTGATCCGCCAGGCGCTGCGCCAGTGCGGACGGGAGGATCTGATCGGATATACCTCCGATTGCCTGGTGCCGCCGGCCGGGGACCGGGGGGATCCACGCGGCGCATACCCCGCGCGGCGCGGAAAACGATGATCCTGCGATTCCTAAAATATTGCGAATAAAATAATATTGTTTATCGCAAAATACCTCTTGACACAATATACTATACGTGATATAGTATGATGCGTTAAGAGGTATTACCCTTTTTTAAGGAGGGATCGCATGGATGCGCAACTGAAACGCGGGCTGATCGAGGCCTGCATCCTGAAGCTGCTGCTTCGGGGGGATTCCTACGGCTACCAGCTGGTGCGGGAGGCACAGGAGGTGCTCTCCATATCGGAGTCCACGCTGTATCCTGTGCTGCGGCGGCTGGAGACGGCGGGGGCGCTGACGGTCTATACCATGGAGCATAACGGCCGCCTGCGCAAGTACTACGCCATTACGGACGATGGCAGGCAGAAGATCGATGATTTTCTGTCCGAATGGGAAGACGTCATGAAGGTCTATGATTTTATCAGGAGGGATGCATGATGACGCGCGAACAATTTTTGAATGATCTGAGCGCCGCGCTTTCCGGTATGAAAGAGGAAGAGCGCGAAGGCGTTGTATCGTATTACGCGGAGATGATCGACGACCGCATGGAGGCCGGCATGAGCGAGGAAGCCGCCGTGAAGGCCATGGAGCCCGTGCAGGTGATCGCCGGCCGCGTGCTGGAGGAAGCCGGCATGGGCGAAACCAAGGAAAAACCCAAGGAAAAGGGCAACTGGCAGGAGATCACCCGGCCTGCGGACGCCGTGCAGATGCTGCGCATCCAGGCGGAAAACAAGCGCGTGCGGATCACCTCGGATGAGGAGACTGACCAGATCAGCCTGCGGTACTGCATTGGCGATAACGATATCTTCCGCCTGCACGAGGATGAGGGCGTGCTCACCCTGGAGCACAAGCTGCGCCCCATCAACAGCTTTGTCAACGAGCGGGGCAGCGACAGCTTCAGCTTGGAATCCATCCTGAGCGGCATCGGCAAGTTCATCGCCGGCTTGGGGGAGCGGGTGGTCAACGGCGGCATGTTCAGCTATGAGGCGCCGGAAAACGAGATCGAGATTACCGTGCCCAAGACCTTCGCCGCCCGGCTGGAGGCGGCCACCAGCAACGCCCGCATCCTGGCGGAGGATATCACCTTTGCCCAGGCGGTCAAGCTGACCACCAGCAACGCCTTTATCCAGGCGGAGAACGTCAACTGCGCCCAGCAGCTCACCTGCACAACCAGCAACAGCCGCATTGTGATGAACGATGTAAACGTGGACGGCGCCCGGCTGTCCACCAGCAACGGCCGCATCACCCTGGATGATATGATCGTCCGCGGCGGCCTGACCGCGGTGAACAGCAACGGCAGCATCAAGATCAGCGACTGCCAGATCGGCGGCGCGCTGAACGCGACCACCAGCAACGGCGCCATCGAGGTGGCGGAGTCCGCCTGCCCCGAGCTGACGCTCAAGACCAGCAATGGCTCCATCGGCGGCACCCTGAAGGGTAAGCGCGAGGAATACACCGTTGTAAGCCGCACCAGCAACGGCAGCAACCAGCTGGGAAGCTTCGGCGAGGGCGAAAAGAAGCTGACCGCCATCACCAGCAACGCTTCCATCACCCTGAAATTCGCCGAATAAACAGCTTTGTGATACATTTACATTTTTGCGCATTGCCGAAACGGCAATTCTATGATAGAATATACGTGTATCACCCTTCGATAACAGGAGGACGCACGTATGCGCAAATTGTTTGTATTCCTGCTGATCGCCGCGGCGCTGCTGGCACTGATCGTGCCCGCGTCGGCGGAGAGCTATAAATTTCCCCAGATCTTCATGGTGATGGATATCCCGCTGGATTACATGATCCAGATCACCACCGACAACATCGAGCAGCAGGCCGAGTACCTGGCCTCCATTGGCGAAACGCCCGAGAGCATGCGCCAGCGGTTCAAGGATGAGGGCATCCTGGTCTGGGCCTACAACGAGGAAAAGGGCCGCACCCTGGTGGTCACCGCCGTGGAGGACGCCCCGGCCAGGGAGCTGTACGATATCAACGAGCAGACCGCGGAAACCCGCGCCAGCTACCGCGCCAACTACAAAAACGGCGTGTATTACAGCAAAGCGGATTATGCCTTTGAAAGCGTGGAGTGGAAAAACTTTGGCGATAACCAGGGCCGCTTCCTGATGGCGCGCTACAGCCACAAGCAGGATGGCAAGGTGGCCTGGAAGGGCGAATGGCGGCGTACGATCCGCAACGGCTATACCATCACGCTGGATTTGCGGGTGGGTACCCGAAACTTTACCGGCGGCGATATAGACGCCCTCAATGTGATCCAGAACTCCATCGCCTTTGTGATCATGACCGACGCGCCGGAAGCGCTGCTGACTTTGGCCTTCAGCGCTCCGCCGCCGGAGACCACCAACAGCGACAGCTTCACCATCAAAGGTACTACGCGCCCGGGGGCGTCGGTCGTGGCTGCCTATGCCGCGCTGCAGAGCAGCAAAAGCAAGGCCTTCAGCACTACGGCGGATGGAACGGGCGCGTTTTCTATCCCCATGCAGCTGCCCGGCAGGGATCTGTATAACCTGATCGTCAGCGTGACCGCCAACGAGGGCTTTGAGAACGAGGAGACCATCAGCGAGAACTTTACCGTGGAGTACGATCCCACCGCGCTGTCCGTGAGCTTTACCTCGCCCTTTCCGGAGGTCTTTACCACCGATACCTTCAAGCTGAACGGCACCACCATGACCGGCGTTACCGTGCAGCTGGTGGTCAATAACGAGCCGCAAACCAAAAGGACCGGCAACAACCGCACCTTCTCCTTCACCGTGGATACCTCCAAGGAGGGGATGTACGATATTCAGCTGACCTTCAGCAAAAAGGATTACGACACCAAAACCTACCAGTATCACATCAACCGCGTGATGGATGAAGGGCAGCGCAGGGAATCCATCCGCGCGGCTTCCAAAAGCCCGGATTACGCCAATATCGCCGCCGAGCCCGACCGGTATGTGGGGCGCGTGCTGCGCTATAAGGGCTATGTGATCTCCGCCGAGGAGAACGGCGCCGAATGGGTGATCACCTTTGCCACCCAAAAGACCAACAGCGGCTTCAAAAATCAGATCATCGTGCTGAGCGACGCCCCGGTGACGGTGGATCCGGAAACCCAGGTGACGCTGTACGGAACCATGACAGGCGTGTATGCTTTCCTGAACGATAACGGCGACGAGCGGCAATTGCCCCGTATGTCTTTGGCATTTATTGACTAAATGTTCGCCTTTTATTTGTTCATTAGCTAAAATTGAGCAAAAACTGACAATATCTTCTTTTCAAACGTGCGCGTTTTGTGTATAATAGGATAGACGCAGCAAACACGAACCGTTCAGGGGAGGAAAAAAAGATGACCAGCCTGCTCACCACCTGGGAAAAGGATCCGACCAGCGTTCCCTTCGGCCCACTTGGCATTATTGCCATGCCGGGATGCGAAAAGATGGGCGAAAAGATCAACCAATGGCTGCTCAAGTGGCATAGCCTGCAGGAAATCCAGTACGAGGAATACTATACCAGCCCCGGCGCCAATCGGGATTCTTTCCTGCTGAAATGCAGCTGCCCGCGCTTTGGCACCGGCGAGGGAAAGGCTGTCCTGCGCGAAAGCGTTCGCGGCCTGGATCTCTACATCATTGTGGATGTGGGCGCGCATAACGTTACCTATAAAATGTACGGGCAGGATGTGCCCATGTCTCCCGACGACCACTTCCAGGATCTCAAGCGCGTGATTTCCGCCATCGCCGGCAAGGCCAAGCGGATCACCGTGATCATGCCCATGCTGTACGAGAGCCGCCAGCATCGCCGCACCACCCGGGAAAGCCTGGACTGCGCCCTGGGCCTGCAGGAACTGGTCAATATGGGCATCAAGGATATCGTGACCTTTGACGCCCATGATCCGCGCATGGTCAACGCCGTGCCGCTGATCAGCTTTGAAAATGTGATGCCCACCTACCAGATGCTTAAGGCCCTGTGCAAAAACGAAAAGGACCTGCGCCTGGATAAGGATCATATGATGGTGGTCAGCCCGGACGAGGGCGCTATGCAGCGCAACATCTACTATTCTTCCGTCCTCTCCCTGGAGATGGGCATGTTCTATAAGCGCAGGGATTATACCACTGTGGTCAACGGCCGCAACCCCATCATCGCCCACGAGTATCTGGGCGACGATGTGGAGGGCAAGGATATCCTGGTGGTGGATGATATGCTGGCCTCCGGCGATTCCATGATTGACGTCTGCCGTGAGCTCAAAAAGCGCAAGGCCAACCGCATCTACGCCCTGCCCACCTTCGCCTTCTTCACCTCCGGCGCGGAGATGTTCCGCCAGGCCTGGGAGGAAGGCGTGATCACCAAGGTGATCGCCACCGATCTGACCTACTGCCCGCCCGAAATCCAGGAGGAACCCTGGTTCGTGCAGGCCGACATGAGCAAGTATATCTCCTATATCATCGCCACGCTGAATCACGAGCGTTCGCTGCATGGGCTGCTGAACCCGTATAACCGTATCAAGGCGCTGCTGGATCGCTATCGTGACGAGCAGGCGGCGATGGGGATTACGATGGTATGAGGAAATGACGGATCACGAAAAAAATCTGATCGTACAGGAAAACAGCCTGCCCGCCGTGGATGAGGCCGCCGGTAAAAAGCCGGGCCTTGTTCGCGGCGCGCGCGATTTTATCGAGAATACCTTCGCCACCCTGAAGGGCAAGGATATGAACCAGGCGGTGGAGGAGTTTACCAGCGAGATGACGCTGGTGGCCGAAGGGCTCAGCGAGGATCAGACGGTTCTGCGCCAGGATGTGGACAAGCTCTCCGCCCAGCAGACGCTGCTGGAGGAAAAGCAGCTCCGCGCCGCCAAAGACCACAAGGATGAGATCGCCGAGCTGAAGGAACTGATCAAAGAGCAAAAAAAGCAGACCGAGGCCCTGGAAAAGAAGCTGGACGCCCTGGAAAAAGCCGCAAAGAAGCCCGAAAAGATGGGGCTGGGGCAGATCCTGCGGCAGGCAACCTGGATGGTGGGCATTCTGAGCGCCGCCTGGGTGATCGTAACGCTGCTGAAGCTGATCGGGAGGTGAAAACCATGCCTTCTTTCAAGGAATTGGTGCAGCGGTATAAAAAGCGCCGCCATGATACTGTGGTGGACGCCGTGACCACCGGACTGTCCATGGCGGATAACGTAACGGTGGATATGGGGCTCCTGGAGGATACCGGCGTGCTGAGCGATACGCTGGAGACGGTCAGCAACGTGCTGCCCTTCTCGGTGATCGCTGTGGATGAGAGCTTCCGGGTGCTGATGGGCAAAAAAACCGGCGTGGCTGCCACCAGCGACGCGGCCTTCCGCATGATCAAAACCGGCGCGGCCATGGGCGTGGGCGCTGCTGTCGCAGCCGCCGGCGCGGGCGCGGTGGTCGCCCTGCCGGCAGCCGTGGGTTCCCGCCTGCTGCTGGACCGCTACCGCGGCAAGGCGCTCACCGGCCATCGGGTGCACCTGCGTACCCAGCGCCTGCGCGCGCTGCGGGCGGCGAAGGCGGGCCGGCAGCCCGATCCCGATGTGGCGCTGATCGAGGACTGAATACGCTTCTATTACGACCCGCGGTTTTTTGCCGCGGGCCTTATTTTTATGCCGGAAAGCCGCGAAGAAATGGGAAAAGGGCGAAAACGGGATGATTCAGCCTCTCTGATTGGATGCTTTGATGCGGAAAATACCGTGTTTCCGGATAAATTTGAACAGAAATTTTGCCAAACCGCGTCAAGACCCTTTATTTTATCGCGCATCTGTGTTAAAATAAGAAACGGTACTTCTTTTATCTACGCTTACACTGTGAGGGAAACCATGAAACGCACCGACAAACTGCTGGCTGTGCTGCCGGAAAAAACGGCGGCGCTGCTGCATAACCCATCCAATATTTTCTACCTGAGCGGATACACGGGGGAGGGGCTCCTGCTGATCGGGCCGGAGCTGAACGCCGTGATCACCGATTTCCGGTATGTGGAGGCCGCCCAGAAGCAGTGCCCCGGCTTTACCGTTCACGCCATCCGCGCCGGCGTCAGCCACGTGCAGCTGGCCTACGGGCTGCTTCAGGAGGCCGGCATCAAAAAGCTGGCCCTGGAGGATAACGTCATCACCGTCCGCGCCATGCGCGAGATCGAAAAGGAGATGCCCGGCATCGAATTCATCCCCATGGATTTCAAGCCGGAAAAGCTGCGCGAGGTCAAGGATGACGACGAGCTGAGCCGCATCGAGCGCGCCTGCGACATCACCTGCCAGGCCTTTGAGTACATCTGCGGGTTCATCGCCCCGGGCCGCACCGAGCGCGAGGTGCAGCTGGCGCTGGATTATAAAATGCTCCAGCTGGGGTCCCAGGGGCTGGCCTTCGATACCATCGTGGCCTCGGGCGAGAACGGCTCCCTGCCCCACGCGGTACCAGGAGAGCGGATCATTCAGGCCGGCGATCTGGTCACCATGGATTTCGGCGCCCGGTTTGAGGGCTATGACGCCGATATGACCCGTACGGTGGCGGTGGGCCAGCCCTCCGATAAGCTGCGCAGCATCTATGAGATCGTGCTGCGCGCCCAGGAGACGGCCCAGGCGGCCATCGCCCCGGGCGTCAAATGCAGCGATATCGATAAAATCGCCCGGGATATCATCACCGAGGCCGGCTACGGCGATTGCTTCGGCCACAGCACCGGCCATGGCGTGGGCATCGATATCCATGAGGAGCCCCGGGTTTCGGCCCGCTCCAATCAGATTCTGGCTCCGGGCAATATCGTAACGGTGGAGCCCGGCATCTACGTGCCCGGTCTGGGCGGTGTGCGCATCGAAAATACCTGCGCCGTCACCGATACCGGCGTCCGCGCCCTTTGCGGTGCATCCAAGGAGCTGCGCATTCTGTAATGCCGCGTCCTTTTGCAACATAAACAAAAAGTATGGAGGAATGAACCAATGATCACTGCTGGCGATTTCAAAAAAGGCATTACTGTGGAATGGGATGGCGGCGTATGGACCATCGTTGACTTCCAGCACGTCAAGCCCGGCAAGGGCGCTGCCTTCGTGCGCACCAAGATCAAGAACATCATGACCGGCGCCGTGGTGGAGCGCTCCTTCAACCCCACGGACAAAATGCCCAAGGCCATCATCGAGACCAAGGAGATGGAGTACCTCTACAACGACGGCGAGCTGTACTACTTCATGGATCCCGAGACCTATGAGCAGACTCCCCTCAACCACAGCCAGGTGGAGGAAGCCATCCAGTTCGT
Organism: uncultured Eubacteriales bacterium; assembly: GCA_902787835.1. Lineage (GTDB taxonomy): Bacteria > Bacillota > Clostridia > Christensenellales > Aristaeellaceae > SFMI01. The sequence goes on along the minus strand of CADAHU010000005.1, from coordinate 36,303 downwards.
GAAGGAGAACACCAACGTCATCATCCGCTACTTCAAGGGCAATGCCTTCAGCGTGGAAGCGCCCAACTTTGTGGAGCTGGAGGTCACCAAGACCGAGCCCGGCTTCAAGGGCGATACCGCCACCAACAACTTCAAGCCCGCCACCGTGGAGACCGGCTATGAGCTGCAGGTGCCCCTGTTCATCAACATCGGCGATAAGATCAAGATCGACACCCGCTCCGGCGAATATCTGTCCAGGGCGTAAGCAAGGAGAACAACATGAGCAATATCAACGACCGCGTAGCCTATCTGAAGGGCCTGGCCGAGGGCATGAAGCTCAGCGACGAGACCAACGAGGGCAAGCTTCTGCTGAAGATGCTGGACGTGCTGGAGAACATGGCCGAGGAGCTCACCACCCTGCGGGCGGATCATGACGAGCTGGATGAGTATGTGGAGAGCATCGACGACGATCTGGCCGATATGGAAGAGTACCTCTTCGACGATGAGGACGAGGACGACGGCTACGAGGATGACGAGGACGAGGATGAGGATGACGACCAGATGGTCTCCTATACCTGCCCTCATTGCGGCAGCGAGGTCACCTTCGAGATCGACGGCTTCGATTTTGAAGAGGACAATCTGTGCCCCAACTGCGGCAAGCCGCTCTTTCCCACCGACGGGGACGACGCAGACGAAGAATAACAGCTGATTGCAAAGGCCATCTGATATCGGGTGGCCTTTTGCGTTTAGGAGGGGAATCCATATGCAATATATGCATCCAAACGCCGCGCCCTTCTTCCTGGAGGGCGGGGAGGACGCGGTGCTGCTTACCCATGGCTTTACGGGCTCCGCGGGGCATATGCGGCCCCTGGGCGACGCGCTGAACGCCCAGGGCTACACTGTGCGCGGCATCCTGCTGCCCGGCCATGGCACATCGCTTGCCGATATGCGGGGCAGCACCTGGCAGGATTGGCTCCAGGCGGAGCTGACCGCGGTGCGGGAGCTGAAGGAGAAGTACCGCACGGTGACGGTGGCCGGGCTTTCCATGGGCGGCTGCCTGTCGCTGATCGCGGCGGAGCAGATGCAGGTGGACGCCTGCGTGACGATCTCCGCCCCCATGAAGACCCAGCAGCGCTTCACCTGGGCTGCGCCTGTGGCCGCTCTGGTGATGCCGGAGATCAAATGGCAGAACGGCGCGGTCAACGATAAGGAGCGCCGTCTGGATCCGGAGTACAACATCGGATACGACGGCATGCCGACAAAGCGCGTGGCCGATCTCAGCCACCTGATGAAGCAGGCGCGCAAGAACCTGTACAGCGTCACCTGCCCGCTGCTCTCGGTGCAGAGCCACGGGGATGAAACCATCAGCGCCGACAGCGCAGAGATCATCCTGCGGGAAGCAGGCGCCAAGGTAAAGGAGCTGGTCTGGCTGGAGGGCGTGCCCCATGTATGCACCATCAGCATAGAGAAGGATCATATTGCCCAGGCCATGGGCGATTTCCTCAGGAAGGCGCTGAACAAGTGATCAACCGGCCGCATAGCATGAACCAACCGAAAGGAGGGGAATGCCATGCGGCTTTCTGATGCCATGCGGCCCGCCATGGATTGGAGCGAGGCGGCCATGCTGCCCGCGCGCCCGCGGACGCTGAGCGGCGGCGCGGCGCTGCGCCAGCTGCGGCGGGTGGACGCGGCGGAGCGATTGCCCGTGCCAGATATGGAAAAGCCCGCCCCGGCCCCGGACGCGCGTTTGCAGCGCAGCCAGTGGCTGAGACGGGCGGCGTACCGTCAGATCCTGCGGGGATCGGGCGGGCTGCGGCGGGCTTACCGCGCAAACAGCTGGGTCATGTAAACATACCCCTGGTCATCATAGCAGATGCCAATCCCCATGCGCGTCCACTGCTTGCCCAATATATTGGCGCGGTGGCTGTCGCTGCTCATGAACGCCGCCTGGCATTTTTCCGCCGTGGCGTGATGGGCAATGTTCTCGCCCACGCCTTTGAAATCATAACCGAAAAGGGTCAGCATGGCGGCCGCTTTGCCGTAGGTGGGGGATTCATGGGAAAAATAACGGTTCTCCTTCATGTCGCAGGCCTTGATCCGCGCGATGGCGCACAGCTCCTCATCCAGGGGCAGGGCGGGCCGTCCGTTGGCCTCGCGGTCGGCGTTCAGTAAATTCCATGCAGAATACTCTTGCGCAGAAACCGAAAGCGTAGTATAATCCCCAACGTTAGCGGATGATGACGGCGTATCGGGAATCCGGGGCGTCGCTGTGACGCGGGGCGCCGCCGTCCTTGCCGGGATGGTGACGCAGGTTGTATGGACGCGGTAAGGCCAGCCCTTAAATCCAAACTGGGATGCGGGCGCGCCTTCTGCCGCAGCCGTATGGACGGCGCAGAGCAGCAGCGCGCAGAGCAGGATTTTCTTGTTCGTTTTCATAGGTGCCTCCATGATCGTTTGGTGATGGCGATATCGCATGTTCACTGTAAATCATTTTGGCAGCCTGTGTCAATTTGCTTTGCCAGCTCCCTTCCATGGAAACTCCTGGCAGCGCATCCGCTTTGCTGAACGGGAAACGCAATATCGTATATAAATTGGAGGAAGTAAACCCATGACACTGACCAAATGCCCTCGCTGCGAACTGAACTACATTACCGACGGCGAACAGTACTGCAAGATCTGCCGCCTGGAAATGAAGGGAGAGCCCGTGCGGGAAGAGATCGAAATGTGCACCATGTGCGGCGAGCATCCGGCCATGCCCGGCAAGGATGTGTGCCTGTTCTGCTACAAGGAGATGAACGGCGATGATAACGCCCAGGAGGATGACAACGGCATCGTGGTCACCGAGGACGCGGCCATCGGCATCGATCCGCTGAGCACCATGGATGAGATCATTCCCGAAACCGACGGCGAGGACGATGGCACCATGTCCCTGGAAGCCCTGGGCGAGGAAGAAGAGGAAGAGGACGATCTGGACGAGGATGATCCCGACGCCGATCTGGGCGGCCGGCGCAGAAAATGAACATCTTCGCGATCGGGGATCTGCACCTGCCCGGCGGCGATGACAAGCCCATGAACGTCTTTGGCGCGCATTGGGAGGGCCATTGGGATAAAATACGCGCCGACTGGCGGGAACGGGTCACGGAGGAGGATATCGTGCTGATCCCCGGGGATATCAGCTGGGCCATGCGCCTGGAGGACGCCGTGCCCGATCTTGAACAGATCGGCGAGCTGCCGGGGAGAAAGATCCTGCTGCGCGGCAACCATGATTATTGGTGGGGCGCCATCAGCCGGGTGCGGGATATACTGCCCCGGGATATGTACGCCCTGCAGAATGACGCCCTGCTGCTGGAGGGGATCGCCTTTTGCGGCTCCCGGGGATGGACCTGTCCCCAGGGAGAAACGGGGGAGGATGCCCGGCTGTACGCGCGGGAGCTGCTGCGCCTGCGTATATCGCTGGAGCGCGCCCGGCAGATCCAGCCCCAGGGGCCGCTGATTGCCCTGACCCATTATCCGCCGCTGGCGGAGGGCGGCGCGCAGACGCCGGTTTCCGATATGATGGAGGAGTTCGGCGTGGGGGACGTGGTATACGGCCATCTGCACGGCGCATCCATCCGCGGCGCTTTTGCCGGGGAGGTAAACGGCGTGCGCTATCATTTTGTTTCCTGCGATGGTTTGGGGTTCCGGCTGTATCAGCTGCCGGCTCCGGTGGGAACGGGTGCCTGAAAAGGGAATGCGGGATGGCGCATCTGGTCAATATCCACCCTGAAACGGGCGCGGAGGGGACGGCTGATCCCAGGCTGGGCCGCTGCGGTGGCGGCGGCTCCCAATTGCAATTTTTACAGAAAATGAATGAACTGTAAAAATGAGACACAAAAACGCCAAACAAAAATTAAGTTTTTATGAAGCAAAAAATTGTAAGATAACGACATTTAATTGACTAAAATATTATAAGAATTATACTAAAAAACTGAAGTCCGGAGAAATCCGGACTCTTTATTTGCGCAAAAATAAATCGCGAATGCGAACACATATTCTTGAATTATAACAAATGTTTCAAAAGTATGACGAAATGAAAGCCCAAAGAAACCGGAGGCTGCTTGCTTCTGCCCAAAAAGTGGATTATAATGGTGATCACAACCAGGAAAGTGTAATTTTGTGGTGGAAAAGGAGGCGAGCAGCGTGGCCGATGCCCGTAAAGAGGACGTGACCCCGGCGCAGTCCGCGCTGTTGGACAAGCACAGGCATCTGCTTCGCCATGGCTTCCGCGGCACCTATACCCATGGCCTGGACGCCAAGGGACGCATGATCATCCCCGCGCCCATGCGCACCTCCCTGGGGGAAACCTTTTACGTATGCATCGCGCCGGATTTCAAGGCCATTGCCCTCTTCCCGCAGCACGAGTGGGAGCTGTACTACTGCAGCCTGCTGGAGCTCCAGGAGAAGGACATGCGCATGGAACGCGTGGTGACGCTGTTTACCAAATACACCTACGATGACTGCGAGTGCGACGGCCAGGGCCGCGTGCTGCTGCCCCAGGCGCTGCGCGGAAAATTTCTGGGTGACGCGCGCAACGTGGATATCAGCGGCGCGGGCAACTACATTCGCGTAACGCCTGTGGAAGCCGGCGGCGACGCCATCGACAAGCTGCTGCAGGATATCCCCGATGTGCTGGCCTTCGAGGCTGAGATCGCCGGAAGACACTGAGCAAACCAGCCGGCATAAATACGATGGGAAAGGAGATATAATGGAATGTCGCTTGCACGGAATCCCCGGATGCCCTACATTGCCGCCGGACGCCAGGAAATTCCCGGCGCGCGCATGAACGTGCGCGCAAACGTATACGTGCCCGGCGCGGAAGCCAGGGAAGACTGCGACGGCCGCTCCGCTTACAAAGCGCCCGCCGCGTCCCGCCGCGCGCCCATTACTATCTCCCTGAAGGCCGTATTGGTCCTGGTCTCCATCGCGGTGTTCGTGCTGGCCATGATGTACGTATCGGCTGTGGCAAAGCGGGCCGCCCTGTATAAGGAAGGCCAGGCACTGTACAGCGAGATCCAGTCCATCCGCCGCAATATCATCGTGCTGCAGGAGCAGATCGGCAGCAGCCTGACCTCCAAAAACCTGGAGTACAGGGCTTCCCATGACCTGGGCATGGTGTACAGCGACGGCGTTGTGCCTGTGGAAATCAAAGCGCCCGACACCCGTCCCTGGCAGGTGGATTACTCCCTCTCCGCCGCTGCCAACCGGACTGCGCCGGATAACTGACCGCCGGCGCGGGCGCGCAAGCAAGGAGAGGGAGGAAGCATGCGCGCAGAAATCCTGATACGTCAGAGAATATGGAAGCTGATGATCGTGCTGGTGGCGCTGTTTGGCGCGATCACGGTGCGCATTGTCAGCCTTACTGTTATTCAAGGCGAGGAGCTGACCGCCCGGGGCGTCCGCCAGTGGACCCAGGAGGGCAAGGTGTCCGCCCAGCGCGGCAGCATCCTGGACAGCCGGGGCGATCCCCTGGTCATGAGCACCACCGCCTACATCGTATCCGCCAACCCCAGAGCGGTGGCCGACGAGGAAGCCTTTGCCGACGCGTTGGCCCCGCTGCTCAAGGTCGACCGGGATCTGATGATCCGCAGGCTTGGCAACAAGGCCTACGCCTCGGTGCAGCTCAAGCGTCAGGTGCCCCGGGAGACGGTGGACGCCATCCGCGCCCTGCGCGCCCAGGACGACGCCCTGGATCAGCTGCTGCAGGGGCTCGCCTTCTCGGAGGATAGCCGGCGGGTTTACCTGAATGGGGCGTTCCTCAGCCAGGTGCTGGGCCTGACCAACGTGGACAGCGTGGGGCAATCGGGGCTGGAGCAGCTCTATAACACCGCGCTGGCCGGCGAGGACGGGCTGCTGCTCACCGAGGTGGACCGCAAATCCCGGTTTATGCCGGGCGGCAGCACCACCTATGTGGCGCCCCAGCGGGGCGATACGCTGCAGCTCACCATCGACAACAGTATCCAGGCCTTCACCGAGCGGGCCATGCGCGAGTGCATCGCCGTCAACAACGCCCAGGCGGTGCAGGCCATCGTGATGGATGTCAATACCGGAGCCATCCTGGCCATGTGCATGAAGCCGGATTACGATCCCAACGATCCGCCCCGGGAGGACGGGGAGACGCTGGCGCGGCTCATGCGTATTACCGCGGTCAGCGACGCCTACGAGCCGGGCTCCACCTTCAAGAGCCTGACCTGCGCCGCGGCGCTGGATGCGGGCGTGGCTACGGTGAACGATGGCTTCACCTGCACCGGCTCCATCCGGGTGGATGGCGATACCATCCGCTGCTGGAAAAACAGCCACGGCGCGGAAACGCTGGCCCAGGGGCTGCAAAACAGCTGCAATCCCGTATTCGTGCAATTGGCTCTGCGGCTGGGCGCCGATCGCTTCTACCAGTATTTGCGGGCCTTCGGCCTGGGAACGCGCACGGGCATCGATCTGCCCGGCGAAGGCGCGGGCATCCTGATCAACAGCCGGTATGTCAAATCGGTGGATCTGGCCCGCATCGGTTTTGGCCAAAGCGTGGCCGTAACGCCGCTGCAGCTGATCACGGCCTTCTCGGCGGTGGTCAACGGCGGGCGGCTGATGAAGCCCTACATTGTAGCCGCCGTGCTGAACGAGGAGGGCGATGTGATCCAGCGCACCGCGGCCCAGGTGATGGCCGCGCCTATCCGTCCGGAAACCAGCCAGACCATGCGGGAGCTGCTGGAGCAGGTGGTCGCCGCGGGCGGCGGCCATAACGCCTATATCGAGGGCTATCGCGTGGGCGGAAAGACGGGCACCGCCCAGGTGTATATCGATGGCAAGGTATCCTCCGCGGTGCACATCGGCTCCTTTATCGGCTTCGCGCCGGTGGAGAACCCGCGGTTCGCGGTGCTGGTCACCGTCAACGCGGCCGACGTGCCGGTGGATTACGGCGGTACCACGGCAGCACCCTTCGCCCGTCAGATCATTGAGGATACCCTGGAATACCTGGGCTATCCGCGGGCGGGCGAGGACGACCGGAAGCGGGTGGAGGTGCCCGATCTGCGGGGGATGACCCTGACGGAAGCTGGCCGCGCCCTGCGCGCATTGAACGTCAAATGGGAAACCGACGGCGTCAGCGATGTGATCACCGACCAGATGCCGCCGCCCGGCGCCAGCCTGATGGCAGGCGGGCAGATGATGCTCTACACCGATGACCGTGCGGCGGCAACGCCCGATCTGATGGCCGCCGTGCCTGACGTGCGCGGCATGAGCGTGGTGGAGGCAAGCCGGGCGCTGCGCGCCCGGGGATTCGATATGGAGCTGGTGGGCTCGGGGATTGCCGTGGGGCAAAGGCCGGCCGCCGGCATATACGCCGCCAAGGGCGGCAAGGTGGAGGTCACCTTCGCCCTGCCGTGAGCGGCATCAAAATAATGAGTGAGCTGTCCTACTGAAAAGGAGAAACTGCATGAAACTGACCGAGCTTGCGCGCTGCTGCGCGGAGGAGATCCTATCGGTACAGGGAGACTGCGAGGTGGCAAATCCCTTTATCAACAGCCGGGAAAAGCAGGTAAACGGGCTTTTCTTCTGCATATCCGGCGCGCGCTTTGACGGCCACCAATTTGCGGAGCAGGCCATCAAAAACGGAGCGTCCGCCCTGGTGGTGGAGCGCTTGCTGCCCCTGGATGCGCCGCAGGTGCTGGTGCGCAGCGTGCGCGAGGCCATCGGCCCCATGTGCGCGGCGCTGTACGGCAATCCTGCCCGGGGCATGAAGATGATCGGCATCACCGGCACCAAGGGCAAGACCACCTCCAGCTACCTGATCAAGGCCATCCTGGAGGCGGCGGGCATGAAGGCCGGCCTGATCGGCACCACCGGCAATATGATCGGCAGCGAATTCATCCATGGGGATATGACCACCCCGGAGGCCCATCACCTGCAGGGGCTGCTGCGCCGCATGGCCGATGAGGGTGTGCAGGCCGTGGTCATGGAGGTATCGGCCCACGCCATCGATATGCACCGGGTGGACGGCATCCTGTACGATGTGGGCTGCTATACCAACCTTTCCCAGGATCATCTGGACTATTTTGAAACCATGGAGCGCTATTTCCAGGCCAAAAAGTCCTTCTTCGTGCCGGAGCACGTGCAGCAGGCGGCGCTCAATGTGGATGATGAAACCTCCCTGCGCATCATGCGGGAGATTGCCATTCCCTATCTGCGCTACGGCATCAGCACCAACGCGGAGCTCTATGCCCGGGATATCGAGATCAGCGAAAACGGCGTTACCTTCCGCATCTGCGTGCTGGCCCAGGGCGAGCGCCTGGTGCACCTGCAGATGACGGGTATTTTTAACGTATACAACGCGCTGACGGCGGCGGCCGCCGCCCTGGCGCTGGGCATCGGGCTGGATGATATCGTGCGCGGGCTGGAGAGCGTGCGCGCGGTACCCGGCCGGGCGGAGATGCTGGAGACCCATACGCCCTATAAGGTGCTGCTGGATTATTCCCATTCGCCCGAGGCGCTGGAGAACATATTGACCGCCGTGCGCGATTTTACCAAGGGACGGGTCATCGCCCTGTTTGGCTGCGGCGGCGACCGCGATCACGGCAAGCGGCCCATGATGGGGGAGATCGGCGGCAGGCTGGCGGACTATTGCATCCTGACCAGCGATAACCCGCGCAACGAGGATCCCTATGATATCCTGGCGGCCATCGAGGAGGGCATCCGCCATACGGACAAGCCCTATACCGTGATCGAGAACCGCCGGGAGGCCATCCGCTACGCCCTGAGCATCGCCAAAGAGGGCGATCTGGTGGTGCTGGCGGGCAAGGGCCATGAGACCTACCAGGAGATCAAGGGCGTCAAACGGCCCTTCGATGAAAAAGTGGTGGTGCGGGAGCTGCTGGCGGAAATGGGCCAGCCCGAAACCGCCCGCTGAACCAAAGGAGATACGCATGGTATACATGATCGCCGCGGCTGTGCTGGCCGCCATCCTGATGCTGGTGCTGATGCCCGGGTGCATCCTGAAGCTGAAGAAGCTCAAATTTGGCCAAACCATGTATGAGCTGGGCCCCCAGAGCCACTTGAACAAAAAAGGAACGCCCAACATGGGCGGCATCGTTATGGGCCCTGTCACCGCGGTATCCGCCGTGGCGCTGTACCTGGCCTGGCGGGCCGGGATGGGCCGCCAAGCGATCCCCATGTTGGCCTTCTGGTCGCTGGAGAACGCGCTGTGGGCGCTGCTCTTCCTGGTGATTGCCTGCATGCTGCTGGTGGGCTTCTCCGATGATTACATCAAGGATGTCAAGAAGGACCACGAGGGCCTGAAGCCCATGCAGAAGATCGTGCGGCAGGTGGCCATCGGCTTGGTGTTCGCGGTATGGGCCTACTTCTATGTGGGCAGCGACGTGATCATTCCCTTTACCGGCAAAACCTGGGATCTGGGCATCTTTTATATTCCGCTGATCACGCTGACCGTGCTGTTTATGACCAACAGCTCCAACCTGCAGGATGGCCTGGACGGCTTGCTCTCCACCGTTACCGTGGTGGGCATGGCGGCCTTCGGCGTCATCGCCTTCCTGATGAAGGAGGGGCAGAACAACGCCCTGTGCGGCATCCTGGCCTTTGCCATGGCCGGCGCGGCCATCGGCTTCCTGCGGTTCAACCATTATCCGGCCCAGATCTTTATGGGCGATACCGGCAGCATGTTCATCGGCGCGGTGATGGTGGGCATCGCCGTGGTGCTCAAAATCGAGTTTCTGCTGCTGCTGATCTGCTTCACCTGCGTGATGAGCTCCGTATCGGTGATCCTGCAGCGCTACTACTTTAAGCTGACCCATGGCAAGCGCATCTTCAAAATGTCGCCCATCCATCATCATTTTGAGATGTGCGGCATGAAGGAAACCCAGATCGTGCTGATGTACGGCATCGTTACCCTGGTCCTGTCGGCGCTGGCCGTGGTTTCCCTGCTCCAGTGGTTCTGAATCTATTTTGAATCGGTGGTGATACAATGACCGATCGTACGTATTGGCAAGGCAAGCGGGTGCTGGTGCTGGGCATGGCCCGCAGCGGCGTGGCCGTGGCGCAGCTCCTGCACCGCTATGGGGCCATCCCCCTGCTGAACGACCGCAAGACAGAAGCGCAGCTGGGAGACGCGCTGCTGCCCCTTAAGGATATACATTGCGAATGGCACCTGGGAGAGGATCCGGCGTCGCTGCTGGACCAAAGCGATATCCTGTTGATCAGTCCCGGCGTGCCCATTGATTCTCCCATCGTGCTCGCTGCAAAAGAGAAAGGCGTCCCCGTAACAGGCGAGCTTGAGGTTGCTTCACAATTGGCCGATGGTCTGCTGGTGGCCCTGACCGGCACCAACGGCAAAACCACCACGGTTTCACTTCTGGGCGAGATCTTCCGCGCGGCGGGCAAAATCGCCTACGTGGCAGGCAATATTGGTTATCCGTTGTCTGCCGCCGCCATGCTCAGCCATCCCGAGGATGTGCTGGTGGCCGAGGTTTCCTCCTTTCAGCTGGAAACCACCGACACCTTCCATCCCAAGGTTGCCGCTGTGCTCAACATCACGGAGGATCACCTGAACCGCCATTACAACATGGAGAATTATACCGCGGTCAAGCGGCATATATTTGACCGTCAGAATGGCATGGACACGGCGGTGCTGAATTACGATGATCCGGCATGCCGCAAAATGGCGGAAGGGCTGGGCGCGCAAGTGGCCTGGTTCAGCCGAACGCAGGAAGTTAAGCAGGGTGCATTTGTGAAGGAGGGCAGGATCACCCTCCGCTGGAGGGGCGAAGAAAAGCCGGTATGCGGCGTGGACGAGGTGTATATCCCCGGCCCGCACAATACCGAGAACGCCCTGGCCGCGGCCATGATGGCCTATGCCGCGGGCGTCCCCACAGCTGTGATCCGTCATGTACTGCGTACCTTCAAGGGTGTGGAGCACCGCATCGAGTTTGTGCGGGAGCTGGATGGCGTCAAGTGGTACAACGACAGCAAGGGTACCAATGTTGACAGCACCATCAAGGCCGTGCAGACCATGCGCGCACCCACGGTACTGATCCTGGGCGGCTCTGATAAGCATGTTCCCTTCGACGCATTGGCGCGGGAAATCATCGTCAGCGGACAGATCGCCCGGGTGGTGCTCTGCGGCGCCACCGGCCCGCAGATTGAAAAGGCCCTGCTGGATGCGGGGTACACCGCGATCGACCATGCGGAGAACTATCCCGATATGGTAAAACTGTGCCGGAAACTGGCACAGCCCGGCGGCAACGTGCTTTTGTCGCCTGCCTGTGCCTCCTTCGACCAGTTTACCGATTACGAACAGCGCGGACGCGTGTTCAAGCAACTGGTAAACGAGCTTTCATAGTTTTTCCATTCTCTTTCCCGAAAGGACCGCAGGCATGACTAATACCGTCGTCCTGCCAAAGAGAAAGCGCAGGCCGGTGGATAAAACGCTGCCTGTGATCGTAATGCTGCTGCTGATGATGGGATTGGTAACGCTGTTCAGCGCTACCTATTATATGGCGCAAGACAGCGGAGATGCACTGTCCGAAGTCAAAAAGCAGCTGTTTGGCATGGCCATAGGCTTTGTGGCCATGTTTTTTACATCCAGGATTCCCCATTGGTTCTGGGGCCGGCATCGGGTGGCGGTGACGGGGCTTATCCTGAGCGCATTGCTGCTGGTGCTGGTCATCATTCCCGGCGTCGGCGTATATGTAAACGGCTCCCGGCGCTGGCTGCGGCTGGGGCCGCTGTCCTTTCAGCCCAGCGAGTTTGCCAAATACGCCCTGGTGCTCTTCGTCTCCCTGGCGCTGGCAGCCCGGGGAAAGCGGGTGCGACAATTCTTCAGCGGCATCCTGCCGGTGCTGGCCGCGCCGGCGGTGGCCTTTCTGCTGATCCTGGAGCAGCCGAACCTTTCCACCGCAGGCAGCATCCTGATCGTCAGCGTGATCCTGGTGATGCTGGCCGGGGCCAAATGGCGGCATCTGCTGCTGCTGGGCGGCGGGGGATTGGCCGTGGGCGCCTATTACGCCTGGAGCGCGCCCTATCGCCGGGCGCGGCTGCTCTCCTTTACCGATCCCTTTTCCAAGATGAGCGACGAGGGCTATCAGCTTTCCCAGTCGCTGATCGCCTTTGGCTCCGGCGGGCTGTTCGGCATGGGGCTGGGGGCAGGGCGGCAGAAGTACGCCTATCTGCCCTATCCGGAGAGCGATTTTATCTTCGCCATCGTGGGGGAGGACTTTGGCCTGCTGGGCTGCGTGCTGGTGATCCTGATGTTCATCGCCTTTCTGTTTGCCGGCATGCGCATCGCCCTGACCTGCCCCGATCGCTTCGGCTGCCTGCTGGCGGCGGGCATCACCAGCATGATCACCGTGCAGGCCTTCATCAATATGGGCGTGGTCATCGGCATTTTGCCCACCACCGGTCTGCCGCTGCCCTTTTTCAGCGCCGGCGGAACCTCCCTTTCCATTACCCTGGCGGCGGTGGGCGTGCTGCTGTCCATCAGCCGCACCTGCGAAAAAACCTTCTGACGCGCTCCGCACCTTATTTTCCATGCGGCATAGCATGAAAGCATGGAAAACGGAGGTGAGCGCATGGAAGGATTTGCAGTGCGCGGCGGCGAAAGAATACAGGGAGAAATGACCATCGGCGCGGCCAAGAACGCCGTGCTGCCCATCATGGCGGCATCGGTGCTGGCCGACAGCCCCTCCTTGATCGCGGGCTGCCCGCGGATCGCCGATGTGGAGAGCATGCGCGGCATCCTCGGCTGCCTTGGCTGCCCTTCGGAGTGGAATGAAAGCGGCCTGACGGTAAGCGGAGATCATTTGGCCCGGGGAGAGATGCCGGAGCAGCTCAGCAAGCGCGTCCGCTCCTCCATCTTTTTGCTGGGGCCGATCCTGGGGCGTCTGCGGCGGGCGGAGGTGGTTTATCCCGGCGGATGCGAGATAGGCCTCAGGCCCATCGATCTGCATCTCAGCGGCCTGCGCCGGATGGGCGTGGTCATTGAGGAACGGGAGGGCGTGCTGCGCTGCGACGGCGGCAATATGCACGCGGCGGACGTTCACCTGGATTATCCCTCGGTGGGGGCCACGGAGAATGTGATGATGGCCGCCGTGCTGACGCCGGGCCGTACCACCATCAGCAACGCTGCCCGGGAGCCGGAGATCGGCGATCTGCAATCCTACATCAACGCCATGGGCGGTCATGTGCGCGGCGCGGGCTCTCCGCTCATCGAGATTGAGGGCGTCCGGCGGCTGCACGGCGCGTCTTATACGCCCATGTTTGACCGCATCGCCGCCGGCACCTATCTGTGCGCCGCCGCCATCACCGGCGGGGAGATCCTCCTGAGCGGCGTGCAGCCCTGCCATATGACGGCGGTGATGGAAAAGCTGCGGGAGATGGGCTGCGCGGTCACCGAGGAGGAAAACCGGCTGAGCCTGCGCGCGCCCCGGCGGCTGAAGGCCTTTGATACCCTGCAAACCCAGCCCCACCCGGGCTTCCCCACCGATATGCAAAGCCCCATGCTGGCGCTGGCGTCGGTGGCCGAGGGCTGCGGCGTGGTGGTGGAAAACGTATTTGAAAACCGCTTTGCCCTGGCCGGGGAGCTCAGCCGCATGGGGGCCAACATCCGCGTTTCGGGGCGGGCCGCGGTGATCCAGGGTGTAGACGGGCTGCATGGCGCGCGCGTACAGGCGCGGGATCTGCGCGGCGGCGCGGCGCTGGTGCTGGCCGGCCTGGCCGCCCGGGGAGAAACGCTGATCTCCGGCGTGGAGCTGATCGACCGCGGATATGAGCGCATGGAGGACGCGCTGTGCGCCTTGGGAGCCCATGTCCGCCGCGTGCCCCGGATCGAATAAACTGCCGCAGGATGGAGAAAGAAAATGTCCAATCCAATGCAAACCCCGGGCGGAGAGCCCCGGAACAGCCGCGCGGCGCGGCCGCAGGACGAGAGCTATACCCTGAACCAAAGGCCGTCCCGGCGCGGGATCTATACCGTGATCGCGGTGATCGTCATGCTGACGGTTGCCGCCCTTTTCGCGCGCGGGGAATGGCTGCGGCTGACCAACGTGCAGGTCAACGGGCTGATCACCTATAAGGTGGAGTGGGTGCTTGAGCAGGCCGGGATCACCGAGAGCACCACCTATTTTGGGCTGAACGAGGAGCGGATCAAAAAAAACATCGAGGATGACCGCTATCTGCGCTTCATCAGCATGGAAAAGCTTTGGCCCAACGGCCTGATCCTCAACCTGGAAGAGCGCCGGCCCCGGATCAACGTGGTGTATATGGGCATACAGTATATCGCCGCCGCGGATGGCATGGTGCTGGAGACCACCAACGATATCAAAATGGACAACGGCTGCATACAGGTCACCGGCCTGACGGTGCGCGATATCAGGCGCGGCGGCGTTATCGCTTGCCGGAACGAGGCCCAGATGGAGGCCATGCGCCAGGTGATCGGCGAGCTGGAGGCCCAGGGCGCGCTGGATGAAATATCGGAATTGAACTTCAGCTCCCTGGACAGTATATTTCTTGTGACGGTGGATGGCTACACAGCCAATATCGGCGATGTGACCGAGCTGCGCGCCAAGATCGGCACGGTGCGCGGCGTGCTGCAGGAGCTGCGCGGCAATGGCTCGCCCCAGGGGACCATTGAGGCGGCAACGCCCGGGATCGCCTCCTTCCGGCCCATCAATTGATCTTAAATGTAATATTTTACGAAAAAAATTGCAAAAAATGTGCCCAATGCCCGCTAAAACACTTGCCAAATTATCACAAAAAGGTTACAATTAAGTATCCTAATGACATTGAGCGCATTCGGTATATTGCCATGCGGTCGTGACAGCGCATGCTGCAGGATGTTTGGGGGATGAAGGGCGAATGAAGAACACGGTAACGGCAATCGACTTTGGCACCAGCAAGATCGTAGCCCTGGTGGGCGAGACAAGCGGACGCCAGCGCTGCGATATCATCGGCGCGGGCTTTGCAGGCTATGCCGGTTTTGCGGACGGGCAATGGAACGATCCCGCTGTGCTGAACGAGGCCATCTCCACTGCCGTTCATGAGGCCGAGCAGCAGAGCCGCGTGCGCATCAAGGAGGTCAGCGTGGGCGTGCCCGGCGAGTTCTCCCGGGTATACACGGTGGAAACCCGCCTGGATCTGCAGGGCGCTGATCCCCACGTGACCGAGCGCAATATAGAGGATCTTTTCCGCAATGCTGTGGATGAGCTGGGCCAGGTGCGCGGCGTGATCATCCATCGCAGCCCCGCCTGGTTTATGGTGGACGACGGCAAAAAGACCCTGGAGCCCATGGGCATGCGCGGCAGCAGCCTGCGGGCGCTGGTATCCTTTGTGGTGGCTGATCAGTTCTTCCTGGATGATATCAGCGAGCGGTTCCGCGCGCTGAACATCATTGTAAACAGCTTCTTCTCCGCGCCGGTGGGACAGGCTATGCTGTTCATCTCCGACGAGGACCGCGATCACACCGCCGTGCTGGTGGATGTGGGCTACCTCAATACCGAGGTTATGGCGGTGGAGGGCGACGCGCTGATCTTCCATCAGGTCATCCCCATGGGCGGCGGCAATATCGCCGCAGACCTGGCTTATGGCCTGGATATCCCGCTGGAATCGGCGGAAAATATTAAAAAATCCTACGTCTTTGGCGTTTCCGCGGGGGACGAGAGCTTTATGGAGCCTGACCGGGACGGCATCAACAAGACCTTTACCCGGGAGGAAGTGGCCAATGTGCTGGAACCCCGGGTGGAGGAGATCTGCGAGGCGGTACGCGACGCCATCAAGGCCAGCGGCGTGCGCCTGGGCAGCTGGTCGGTGGCCTATCTGACCGGCGGCGGCCTGGCCATCAACCGCGGCGCCCGGGAATTCCTTTCCGGCATCCTGGATCGCCCCGTGCGGGAGCTGCCCCGCAAGACCGGCAAAATGTCCAGCCCCATCTATACCAGCGCCCTGGGCGTGCTGGATGTGACCATCGATCATACGGCCAGCAAGAACGCAAGCCGCGGCGTCAAGGCATTTTTCAATAATCTTTTCGGCGGCTGATCCTTCGCCGCGCATCAATAAGTAAATCAGGAGGAACAATATGTTGGAGCTCCAGATGGAACAGGAACAGAGTTTTGCTTCTATTAAAGTTGTGGGCTGCGGCGGCGGCGGCAACAATGCCGTGAACCGCATGGTGGAGGCCGGGCTGCGCGGCGTGGAATTTATTGCCGTCAATACCGACCGCCAGGCCCTGGGCCTGTCCAAGGCGGGCGTAAAGATCCAGATCGGCGAAAAGCTGACCAAGGGTCTGGGCGCGGGCGCTGTGCCCGATATCGGCCGCCGTGCTGCCGAGGAGAGCCGCGAAGAGATCGCCGAGGCGCTTAAGGGCTCCGACCTGGTATTCGTTACCGCCGGCATGGGCGGCGGCACCGGCACCGGCGCGGCCCCCATTGTGGCCGAGGTGGCCCGGGAGCTGGGCTGCCTGACCATCGCCGTGGTGACCAAGCCCTTCCTCTTTGAGGGCAAGCAGCGCATGAAGAACGCCGATATCGGCATCAACGAGCTCAAGCAGAGCGTGGATACCCTGGTGGTGATCCCCAACGATCGCCTGCTGCAGGTGGTCAGCAAGGGAACCACCATGCTGGAAGCCTTCCGCAAGGCGGATGACGTGCTGCGTCAGGGCATCCAGGGCATCAGCGATCTGATCGCCGTGCCCGCCGTGATCAACCTGGACTTTGCCGATGTGCGCACCGTGATGGAGAGCGGCGGCATGGCCCATATGGGCATCGGCGTGGGCAGCGGCGAAAACGGCATGGTGACCGCCGCCAAGGAAGCCATCAGCAGCCCGCTGCTGGAGACCAAGATCGATGGCGCGCGCGCCGTGCTGATCAACGTGTCCGGCGGCGCCGATATGAACATCATGGACGTCAACGAGGCTGCCAGCCTGGTGATGCAGGCTGCCGACAGCGAAGCCAACATCATCTTTGGCGCCAATATCGATGAAACCCTGGGCGACGAGGTGCGCATCACCGTGATCGCCACCGGCTTTGAAAAAACGCCCTTCCCCACCCGGGAGCCCAAGGGCAAGCGTCCCGGCGCCCGTCCTGTGACCGGCGCATACGGCATGGCCAGCGCCGCGGTCAATCCCTATGAGAACCGCACGCCCGTGGAGCCTGCCGCTGAGGATGCGCCCGCGCCGCTGAACACCTATGACGCGGACGCCTTCGCGCCCAGCGCGGCCCGTCCCGCGGCCACCCGCCCGGCGGTCACTTCTCCCTTCATGCCCAACTATGCCGCGCCGCAGTACACCATGCCCCAGCAGAACGCTGTGCCGCAGTACATGGTGCCCCAGTTCCAGGCCCCCAATCTGCAGACCAATCCGGCCCCGCAGAACGAGCCTGTGGGCAGCGAAAAGGACGATCTGGGTGTGCCCGCCTATCTGCGCCGCAAAAAGTAAAAAAGTATCAATATAAAAGGCCGCTGGCTTCAGCGGCCTTTTGCGTTACAGGGAGGATAAAATGCAGCAGGTGCATGTGGTGATCGACCGGCCGATGGGGTCCCGGCATCCGGAATACCCGGAGCTGGTTTATCCGGTCAATTACGGCTTTATTCCCGGCCTGAAGGCGGGGGATGGGGAGGATCAGGACGTATATGTTCTGGGCGTGCAGGAGCCCCTGCAGGCCTTTGACGGGGAGATCATCGCCATCATCCATCGAAAAAACGATTGCGAGGACAAATGGGTGGCTGCGCCGCGGTGGACGCGCTTTACCCGGGAGGAGATTCGGCAGGCCACGCAATTTGCGGAGCAATATTATAAAAGCGATATTGAGCTGCTGAATGAACCTTTTGCTTTTCTGCCGACCGACGACCTGAGGACGGATGAAATCTTCCTGCGCCTGACGAAAACAGTGCAGGGCGACCCGGAAAAAGACTGGGTCCCCGCCTATCATTTTGATATATGCCTGCCGGACGGCGCAAAGGCCGGCGTCTGCGATCTGCGCATCGGCCACAGCCGGCGGCTGTATTACGGCGGGAACATCGGCTATCGGGTGGAGGAGCCTTACCGCAGCCATCATTATGCCGCAAAGGCCTGCAGGCTGCTCTTCCGGCTGGCTGGTCGGCATGGCCTGGGCTATGTAATCATCACCTGCAACCCGGCCAACGCAGCGTCGTCCCGCACCTGCCAGCTGGCAGGCTGCGAACTGCTGGAAACGGCGGAACTGCCGCCCGAGCACGATCTGTACCGCATGGGGGACCGGCAGGAGATGATTTACAGGGCCTGGGTATAATGCCGGTAGGCTTCCCGGCCATAGGGCGTGATCTGATGCGTATTGGCGTTGTACCGGGTAAAGATCAGCTGCCATTCCTCCGATGTATAACCGGCAAAATCGATCCTCCCGGTCATCTCCCTGGCGGCGGAAAGCAGCGTCAGCGCGGCGCACAAAAGATTGAAATTGCGGTCCCTGTGGAGCATCAGCCAGATCATACGCAGATCGGCCGGGTTTTCCCGGCTGAGGCGATGATCGGTGAGCAGCCCCAGGCTTTTATAATCGGTGATCCCCGCGTCGGCGGCAAAATTGATGGAATTGATGGCGGTGGCGGCGAACACCTGGGCATAGCCGGTGGAGCTGTCCTGCTTGCCGCGGCGCGGGGGATGGCCCAGCAGCCGGGCCATGCTCCAATGGAGCAGCACCGCCTGATCCGCCAGCAGATCCATCAGATCGATCTGCGGGAGCTCCTGGCGCAGGATGGCGAGCATCGCGGCGGAGGGGACGCCAAACCGCGCCTCCAGCCCTTCGATCTGATCCCGGCAATCGGCCAGGATCTGCTCTGTTTTCCTCCTGCCGTATAAGCGGATCATGGGCATCCCTCCTTTCCTTTACAGGCATTATAAAACAGGAGCCCGGCGATTGCAACCGCCGGGCTCCTGCTTATACGATTATCTGTTTTGAATAATACGACAACAAACTGAAAGTGGATGGGGGGACGAACGGGGACGTTCCTTCTTGAAGCCCAAGAAGGAACCGAAGAAGGCTGCGTTTGTCGCCACTGCTGATGCTTGTTTTACCGTCAACTGGCTTTAATGCCTGCAACCGCTCCCGGGCCCGTAGCGCCCGGAAAACCTGCCCTTGGGCCGGTTTTCAGCGGAGGGCGGGCCGGAAGGCCCCGGGCAAGGCCAGCTTCGCTGTTAACCTGTGTGCACAGCGCACAGGGCTTTTCTTATGCCCGGGAGCTCTCTTTGCGTTATACAAGTTTCTGGCGGAAGCGAGTCTGCCTTTCGTCGTTCGCCTCATCGCCTGTTGGGATTCCAAAGGGATGAAATCCCTTTGGCGCAGAGATCGAGGCCGCGGAGGCCTCGAACGTCTCCCTTTGTTAATTATGGTTTGTCTGCTTTTAATCTGAGAGCAGCATTATACTTGAGCCGGTGTCAATCCTGCCGCGCTTCCTGCTCTTTCTGAATCTTGGGATCGAAGGAATACATGGGCTCGGCGTTCGGATCCTTTTTGGTGATCTTGCGCACGGTGTAATTCTTGGTGATCTTGACCACCAGGCCGCTGAGGCACAGCACGCCGATCAGGTTGGGGATGGACATCAGACCGTTGAAGGTATCGGAGAAATCGATGGCCACGGAGGCGTCGATGGTGGCGCTGACGATGATCATGCCCAGGAAGATGATCTTGTAGATCAGGATGGATTTGGTGCCGAAGAGATACTCCCAGGCCTTGCTGCCATAGTAGCTCCAGCCCAGAATGGTGGTGAAAGCGAACAGCGATACGGCCACGGCGATGAAGATTCCGCCGAAGGTGCCGAAGTTTGCGGTAAAGGCCTCGGTGGCCAGGCCCAGCTTGGTGACGCCGCTGAGGGAAGCGCCGGTATCCAGGTTCACCACGCCGCTGGTCAGGATCACCAGGGCGGTGCAGGTGCACACGATGATGGTATCGGCAAACACCTCAAAGATGCCCCACAGACCCTGCACCACGGGTTCCTTTACGTTGGAAGCGCTGTGCACCATGACCGAAGAGCCAAGGCCGGCCTCGTTGGAGAACACGCCGCGCTTGAAGCCCCACTGCATGGCCTGGGCGATCACCGCGCCGCCGATGCCGCCGGCCGCGGATTTGAAGTTGAAGGCGCTCTTGAAGATGGCGGCGAAGGCGGCGGGCACCTTGCCGATATTCATGATGATGATCACGACGGAGCCCAGGATAAAGAACACGGCCATAAAGGGCACGATTTTTTCATTGGTGGTGGCGATGCGCTTGAGGCCGCCCACGATGACCAGCGCGGCCAGCACCATGACCACGATGCCGGTGATCAGCGATACCGTTTGGGGGTTGGCGCTGCTGGCCAGGGTGCTGATGCTCTCGGAGATCGATACCAGCTGGCCCATGTTGCCGATGCCGAAGGAGGCCAGAATGGCAAACAGGGAGAACAGCACGGCCAGCACGCTGCCCACGATCTTGCCGTATTTCATCCGGCCCACGCCGTCCTTCAGATAGTACATGGCGCCGCCGGACCATTCGCCCTTTTCATTGCGGCGGCGGAAATAGATGCCCAGTACGTTTTCGGAGTAGTTGGTCATCATGCCCACGATGGCGGCGATCCACATCCAGAACACAGCGCCGGGGCCGCCCATGGTGATGGCGTAGGCCACGCCGGCAATGTTGCCGGTGCCGATGGTGGCGCTCAGCGCCGTGCACAGCGCCTGGAACTGGGAGATGGAATGCTTATCATGGGAGGTGCGGATCTCCTTTTTATGAAAGAGGCCGCCGATGGTGTTTTTCCACATGTGGCCAAAGCGCCGGAACTGGAAAAACGCGGTCAATACCGTCATCAGCACGCCGGTGCCGATCAGCAGCGTCAGGGCGGGCACGCCCCATACGATCCCGTTCAGTTTGTCGTTAAAGGCTATCAATGCGTCCATGCTGTTTCCTCCTGTCAGCAATAAAATAAGAGTCCGCCCAAGGCAGAACTCTCTCAGCTTGCGTGACACGGCAATATCCCGCGCGGGATACCGGCTCTGTCCTTTTGCCTGAGAGATTCGGGGGCAGGGCTGCTCCCTTTGCACCTTCGGCACCCGGCTATACCGGGATTCTCCAGAGTGTCCTCCACCTGCAGTCCCCGCCGCTTGCGCGGCACCTGAGAGTTTTACTCCTTCGGTTATCCTGGAATCAGGATATTTCCTGCAGGCTTCACATGACAAGAGTATTGTACAATGCCCGGGGGATACAGTCAAGAACGGCGCTGTTCCTTAATTGTATTTTTATGCCGATTTAAGGCGGGACGGACCGGGATTATTCATGGAATATTCACATAAAACCGAAGGCAAAAAGCCGCCCCAATGTTGACAAACCACCGTTCTGTGATAAAATATAGGCGTTAATCGGGCTTTTTTGTCCGGAAAGGAGGAAACAGCGTATGCGCAATCAAAAGCGGTTTGCGGCCATTTTGCTCTGCGCGGTGCTCCTGTGCACCCTGCTGCTTTCTTCCGTCTGCATCGTGCGTGCTGCCAACCATGCCTGCCGCGGGGAATGCTGTCTGGTGTGCAGCCTGATTGCCCGGGTGGAGCAGCTGCTGCATGGCCTGGTGACGCTGCTTCCCGCCGCTGCGGGCTGCGGCCTCATGGGCCTGGCCGGGGTTTATCGCCGCGCGTATCCCATGAAGGAGCGGCCTGTATACAGCACGCCTGTAAGCTGGAAGATCCGTCTGAACGATTAAAATTGAGCGACAAAGCAAATAACCCCGCGTATGCTGCGGGGAGAGGCTTGCTTTGCTTTTTTATGCCCAATTTTACGTTTAACGGAGGATTATAATAAAATGAAAAAAAACGTATCGATGATGCTGGCTCTGCTGTTGTGCCTGGGCGCTTTGGCCGCTCCCGCGGCGTTGGCGGAGGATAAACCGACCGTGGTAGCCACCACCTTTCCCATCTATGACTGGGCCCGCCAGATCATGGGCGGGGAGGAAAAAATCAATTTGGTGCTGCTGCTGAACAACGGCATCGACCTGCATAATTACAATCCCACGGCTTCCGATATCCGCACGGTAAACAACTGCGATCTGTTCATCTACATCGGCGGCGAATCCGACGCTTGGGTGGATGATATCCTGCGGGTGGGCGATAACGATCAGCGCCAGACCCTGTGCCTGATGGAGGCGCTGGGCGACGCCGCCAAGGGAGAAGAAGTGAAGGAAGGCATGGAACAGGAAGAAGAAGAGGAGGAGGAAGCGGCCTCCGACGAGCATATCTGGCTGTCCCTTCGCAACGCGCAGACGCTGTGCGGCGCGATCACCGATGCGCTGGCGGCCATGTGCCCGGAGGATGCGGATACCTTCCGCGCCAATAACGAGGCGTACTGCGCCCAGCTGAGCGATCTGGACGGGCAGTATGCCGATATGATCGGCGCCTCCGCCTATGATACCCTGCTCTTCTGCGATCGCTTCCCCTTCCGCTATTTTGTGGATGATTACAATCTGGAGTATTACGCCGCCTTCCCCGGCTGCTCCGCCGCCACCGATATCAGCATCGAGACCATCCGCTTCCTGCGCAACAAGGTGGATGAATTGAATCTGCCCGCGGTGCTGCTGCTGGAGGGCTCCGATACCCGGTTTGCGGAGACCGTACTGCGCGAATCCCAAAACAAGGATCGGCCCATCATCATGGTAAACTCCATGCAGGGCGTGACCACCCAGGACGTGGAGCAGGGGGCAACCTACCTGGCGATCATGCAGAATAACCTGGATGCGTTCCGGGCCGCGCTGAACTGACGGGAGATGACGAGAGATGGCGCAGCTGACATGCGAAAATCTGGTTTTGGGCTATGAAGGCCATGTGGTGCTGGAAAACGTCAATTTCTCCGTGGAGAAGGGCGATTACCTGTGCATCGTGGGCGAGAACGGCTCCGGCAAATCCACGTTGATGAAAACCGTGCTGGGCCTGCAGAAGCCCCTGGGCGGGAGCATCGCCTTTGGCGACGGCGTAAAGAACAACGAGATCGGCTATCTGCCCCAGCAGACCCAGGCGCAGCGGGATTTTCCCGCCACGGTGGAGGAGATCGTCCTCTCCGGCTGCCAGGGGCGCAGCGGCCGGCTGTTTTACGGCAAAGCGGAAAAAGCGCTGGCCCGAGAGAACATGGAAAAAATGCACATCACCCAGTTTGCCAAGCGCTGCTACCGGGAGCTTTCCGGCGGCCAGCAGCAGCGCGTGCTCCTGGCCCGGGCGTTGTGCGCCACCCGCAAGATCCTGCTGCTGGATGAGCCGGTCTCCGGCCTGGATCCCAAGGTTACGGCGGAGATGTACAGCCTGATCGAACAGCTGAACCGGGAGGACCAAGTGACCATCATGATGGTCTCCCACGATATCGGCGCGGCGGTGAGCTATGCCACCAAGATCCTGCACGTGGGGCACACCATGTTCTTCGGCACCACGGAGGAATACCGGCAGGCCGATATCGGCAGCCGCTTCCTGCAGCTGGAAGGAAGTGAACGGAAATGAGCGATTTCTTTGAAAATATCCTGATGTTCCTGGGCGAATCCTATGTGCAGAAGGCGCTGATCGTGGGCGCTTTGATTTCGCTCAGCTCCTCTCTGCTGGGCGTGATCCTGGTGCTCAAGCATTTTTCCTTTATCGGCGACGGCCTTTCCCGCGTCACCTTTGCGGCCACCGCCGTGGCCAGCATCATGAACCTGACCGCCAGCAACAACATGCTGGTGGTGCTGCCCATCACCATGCTGTGCGCCATCCTGCTGCTGCGCCCAGGGCAAAGCAGCAAAATGCGCGGCGATGCGGCCATCGCCCTGATCTCCGTCAGCGCCATGGCTGTGGGCTATCTGGTGCTCAGCAAGTTTCCTACCTCCAACAACCTCTCCAAGGATGTGTGCACCACGCTGTTCGGCTCGGGCTCCATCCTGATGCTGTCCAGCCTGCAGGTATGGCTCAGCGTGGGGCTGTCAGTGGCGGTGGTGGTGATCTTTGTGCTGTTCTATAACAAGATCTTTGCCGTCACCTTTGACGAGAGCTTCGCCCGTACCTCGGGCACGCGCGTGGCGGCTTATAACCTGCTGATCGCCTCTGTGATCGCCATCATCATCGTGCTGGCCATGAACCTGGTGGGCTCGCTGCTGATCTCTGCCCTGATCATCTTCCCGGCCATGAGCGCCATGCGGCTGTTTAAAAGCTTCCGCTCCGTATCGATCTGCTCCGCTGTGTTCTCCGTGGTCTGCTCGCTGCTGGGCATCCTGATCTCCTGCGGCGCCAGCACGCCCGTGGGCTCCACCATCGTGGCGGTGGATATCGTTGTGTTCCTCGCTTTCTGCGCGGTCTCTGCCGTGCGGCGCAAAGCGTAAATTTAAAACAGGAGAAAGTATATGAAAAAGAGAATCTGTCTTGCCCTGCTGCTGCTGGCCTGCGCCGTGCTGGCCACCGCCTGCGCCGCCAAGGATGAAACCACGCCCCTGGCCACCAGCACCTCCTCTGTGCCCACGGTGCTCAACAGCTCGGAGTATACGCTGTACCAAAATATCTTCTATAACAATTACGCCTCCCAGTACGTCGGCAAGAGCATGACGAAGCGCGGTGTGATCACCTCCATCTACGATGCTTACAGCAGTGTGACGCGCTATTATGTGTGCGGCTATCTGGATCAGACCAAGTGCTGCGACTGGCAGTGGGAGCTCCAGGTGGAGGATCCCAGCACGCTGCCCGCCTTCGGCTCTCTGGTGGAGGTGACCGGCACCTTTGCTCAGAATGAAGGCGCTCTGGATCAGTATTGGCTCAGCAACGCCAAGGTGAATACCCTGACCACCTATACCGGCGCCACGGCGGATATCAACATGCTTACCATGACCGGTACGCTGGAGCGCGTGCAGGTGATGAATTATTCCAGCAACCATGAGGCCTTCGAGGGCAAAACGGTGTTCGCCTACGGCCGCGTGTACGGCCCCAACATGTTCCAGGATCCCTACTATGACGGCTCCTGGATGGCGGCCTTCGTCACCAATGACGAGGTTCCCGCCGTGGGCACATCCATCATCCTGCGGGGTGTGATGCAGGCCGGCATCATCACCGACGCCAAGCTGGAAACCATCTGATAACCTTCAATAGAACGGGGGCCGCGAATTGCGGCCCCTGTTTTCAGTTGATCTGGAAGCTGGCTTCTCCCATCAGCATGCCGTCCCAATAGCATTGCACGGTATATTCCCCGCAGCCGATGCTGCCGGTGGTTTGATACAGCGTATCAAAGAACGCACCGCCGATAAAGGGCCAGCGCATGTAGACGACGGGGGTTTTGACGCGGATATAGGTCACTTCGCCCAGATTGTAAACGCAGGTAAAGCCCCCTGGCCCGCGGAACACGATCATGGTGGTATATGCCCGGTCCCGGGCCAGCTCGGGGTAGGACAGATCCAGCTGCACGCCGTATTCCGTTCCATCCAGCGCTTCGGCCATCGCTTCCCCGTTCAGCGTGTTCCATCGCCGCGTGATGGGTCCGGAATCCCGGGGGCGGGAGCAGGGCACCACGCCGACGCCCAAATGATCGGCGGTCAGCTTGCCATCCGCAAATATACCGGGCGGGGGAAGGGCGATGACCGTTTCGGCCCTGTCCCCGGCGCTGCTGGTCACGGCGATGCGGTACGCGCCGCCCGGGGCCAGATAATCCAGCGTTACGCTTTGGGTCTCGATGCCCTCCTCGATATAGACAGCCTGCGCGTCCAGCGTTTCCCCGGCGTACTGATAGGTTACGGTATACGGCGCGGCTCCGGCGTCATCCTGCCAATAAAGGGTGACGCGGCCCTTGTACGAGAGAAAATCCTCGGAAATGCGCAGGGACGCTTCTTCCGCGCGGCATACGGAGAAAAGCAGAAGCATAAGGAGCAGAAAAAATCGTTTCATTTTATTCACCTCTTTTGTTGGCGGTGATATCAGCATACGCGGTTTTGCGCCCGGGCGCAACGCACAGATATTGGAAAGGACGGCAGCGGCTGGCAATCCGGCCGCGCTTTTTCCGGATGCTGGGGGCGGGGGAAAAATATGGCAGCAATTGGGCAATGCGTCCCTTGGTCTGCATTTTTCCTGTATATCCCTTGTTATTTCCACAAAAAACACGTATCATAATAGAATCACAGGATTTCTGGAGGGGAAAGAATGGAACGGGTGTTCAATTTTGCCGCAGGCCCCGCGGTCATGCCCGAGGAGGCGCTGCGCCGGGCGGCGGATGAAATGCTGTGTTACGGCAATTCCGGCATGTCGGTGATGGAGATGAGCCATCGCTCGGCTGCCTATCAGGAGATATTTGATCATACGGTTTCCCTGCTGCGGGAGCTGATGGATATCCCGGAGGAATACCGGGTGCTGCTGCTCCAGGGCGGCGCCACGGGGCAGTTTGCCGCCGTGCCCATGAACCTGCTGCAGCGCTCCGCCGATTATGTGGACTGCGGCAATTTTGCCCATTCCGCCATGATCACGGCGCAAAAATACGGCGCTGTGCGCTGCGCGGGCTCCAGCCGGGAGGGCGGCTATACCCGCGTGCCCGATCCGGACAGCCTGCAGCTGGATCCCGGGGCGGATTACCTGCATATCACCACCAACAACACCATTTACGGGACCCGGTGGACCAAGCTGCCTGAGCCTTGCGCGCCGCTGGTGGCGGATATGTCCTCCAATATTCTGGCGGAGCCCTTTGATGTGCGCCGCTTCGGCGTGATCTACGCCGGGGCGCAGAAGAACATCGGCCCCGCCGGGCTCACCGTGGTCATCGTGCGCGGCGATCTGCTGGGCCATGTCCGGCCGGAAACGCCCGCCGTCCTGGATTGGACGGTGATGGCCGAGAAGGGCAGCATGCTCAATACCCCGCCCACCTACGCCATTTACATGGCCGGGCTGTGCCTGGAGTGGCTGCGGGATCAGGGGGGCGTGGCGGCCATCTATCAGCGTAACCGGCGCAAGGCCGCGCTGCTGTATGATTATCTGGATCAGAGCCGCATTTTCCATGGCATTGCCGATAAGGAAAGCCGCTCGCTGATGAACGTTACCTTCCGCACCGGGGATGCGGAGCTGGACGCCGCTTTTGTGCGGGAGGCAGCCCAGGCCGGCCTGGTATCGCTGAAGGGCCACCGCATCGCCGGCGGCATGCGCGCCAGCATCTATAACGCCATGCCAGAGGCGGGCGTCAGCAATCTGGTAAGCTTTATGGAAGATTTTGAAAAGAAAACGCTGCAAACACGCTGAGGAGGATAAAGCGCATGTATATCATTCAGACCTATAACAAGGTGGCCGAGGAGGGCCTCAAGGATTTCAATAAGGAAAAGTACCGCATCGTGGAGCAGACCGAATGCCCCGACGCCATCCTGGTGCATTCCACCCCCCTGCACAATATTCCCCTGGGGCCGGAGCTCAAGGCCATCTGCCGCATCGGCGCGGGCACCAATACCATCCCTGTGGACCGCTGCACTGAGAAGGGTATCGTGGTGTTCAATACGCCCGGCGGCAACGCCAACGCGGTAAAGGAGCTGACCCTGGCCGCCATCATCCTGTGCATGCGCAATGTGCTGGCCGCCAATGAATGGGTGCGCACGCTGAAGGACGGCGAAAGCGACCCCGGCCGCGCCGTGGAGGCGGGCAAGGAGGTCTACCGCGGGCCGGAGATCATGGGAAAAACCATCGGCATCATCGGCGTGGGCGCCATCGGCTCCCGGGTGGCCCGTGCCTGCCATGATCTGGGCATGCACGTCATCGGCTATGATCCCTATCTGGGCCATGCCCGGCTCAGCGAGCTCAAGCATTATGTGCGCTTCGTACAGGATGTGAACGAGCTGTACCAGGCCTCCGATATCGTATCGGTGCACATCCCGCTGAACGAGGCCAACCGCGGCTTTGTTACCCGCGAGGCCATCGCTTCCATGAAGGACGGCGTGTATCTGATCAACTACGCCCGCGGCCCGGTGCTGGATAACGAGGCGGTATGCGACGCCATCGACAGCGGCAAGATCCGCGGCTTTGCCACCGATTTCCCCACGGCCCGTGAGCTGGGCTATCCCCAGGCGCTGTGCACACCCCATCTGGGCGCGGGCACCCCGGAGGCCGATGAAAACTGCTCCGTGATGGCCGTCCGCCAGGTATGCGATTATATCGAGAACGGCAACATCACCAACTCGGTCAACTTCCCGGACGTGGCCTTCGCCCGCGCCGAGGGCGACCGACTGACCATCATGCATTATAACCGGGTGGGCATGCTGGGCCGCATCACCGAGGCTGTGGCCGCCGCCGGCCTGAACATCGAAAACCTGGTCAACAAGGCCAAGGGCGATATGGCGTATACCCTGCTGGATTTCAACGATGAAGTGCCGCAGCGCATCGCCGACGAGCTGGCCGCGCTGGAGAACGTGATCCGCGTGCGCCTGATCCACTGATCAATTGTAAAATATGAAAGCCGGAGCCGTTATTGCGGTTCTGGCTTTGTTTTTAACTTGCCTTTCCATAGGATGTATGATATAATATTAATCTATTGATACAAAAGGAGCAAGACGCATGACGCTTGATAAAATGAAAAAATACATGGCGATGCTGATGGCGGGCTGCCTGCTGCTGTCCTGCGCCGGAGTCGCCACTGCCATGGCTGAAGAGAATCCCGGGGAGGGCAGCCCCGATCTGGCGGTCTATCAGGAGCCCGATCCCACGCCGATTCCCACACCGGTTCCTACGCCGGTTCCTACGCCGGTTCCTACGCCGGTTCCGACCCCGGTGCCAACACCCGTTCCAACCCCGGTGCCAACACCAGTGCCGACGCCGGTTCCCACGCCGGTTCCCACTCCCGTTCCCACGCCGGTTCCAACTCCGGTACCTACGCCTGTGCCGACTCCGGTACCCACGCCCGTTCCTACGCCTGTGCCGACGCCGGTGCCTACACCCGTTCCCACGGCTGTGCCCGTGCAGCAGGGGTCCACGGGGCCTTTTGCCGCCACCGCGTCCGCGACGAGCAGATACGCCATCGCCAATGAAAAGGCCATGGGCATCCACTATCGAATCTCCGGCGGCGTCGCGCCCTATCGGCTCAAATTCCAGGTCACCTTCCGGGGCAGCACGGTGAGCAGCCACGACATCCCCTGCGGGAACAACGATACCGTTACCTACATGCCCACCCAGCCCGGACAGTACCAGATGTCGCTGGTGCTGTATGACAGCGCCAAGCCCAGCCATTCGATCACCTATACCGCGGGCGTCACCGTGCAGGGCAAGGCGACCTTCGAGTATCCCGAAACCTGGGAAGCCACCCTGAAGGATGTGCAGCTGACCGGCGATATGGCCCAGGATCTCATTGCTATTGCGGAAAGTCAGCTGGGCTACAAGACGTCAAGCAACCGCTTCATCACCGATGAGCAGGATAACAAGCACTACTACAGCCGTTACGGCGAATGGTACGGCGCTCCGTACTCCGAGTGGTGCGCCATGTATATCGCCTTCTGCGCCCATTACGCCAATGTCCCGGAGACCGTGATCCCCAAGGAGGGCGGCTGCATCCCACTGATGGATTTTGCAAAGGTCCGCTCCGCCTATCACGTCCGTGGGGACGGATACACGCCTGCCATGGGCGATATCCTGTTCCTGGATTGGACGGGAGAAGGCATCCCGGTGCATGTGGGCATCGTCAAGGGCGTCGTGGATGGCAAGCTGCAGACCATCGAGGGCAACACCAGCAACGGCGTGGCGAACAAAACCTATGATCTGGACGATGAGCATATCATGGGCTATTCCTCCATGCAGCAGCTGATCGAATACAACAAATAAACAACATAAAAAACTTCGTCTCACTGGCTGGGACGAAGTTTTTTTCATGTAAAGGCCGCTTTTGCGCAGGATCAGAAGTCGCCGTACATGGCCCTGTACTGGGAGGGCGTGCAGTTTTTGGCATCCCGGAAGATGCGGTTGAAGGTGCCCACGCTGCCGAAGCCCGCGGCGATGGCGATCTCCTGGATGGGACGGTTGGTATGGGTCAGCAGATCGCCGGCCACCTCCAGACGCCGCTTGCACAAATACTCCGAGAAGGAGAAGCCGAAGAACTGCTTGAACATCCGGGAGAAGTAATACTTGGAGAAACCGGCGTAGGAAGCCACATCCTCCAGGGTGATATCGTACATGTAGTTTTGGTTCAGGTAGGTCAGCGCGCTGTTCATGATCTCGCTGTCAATGGCTTTGCGGTCGGACAGGTGCTGCAGGGGAGATTCCTGGCTCAGCTGACGGCGTCCGAGCAGCACATAGATCTGCAGCAGATAGGAATAGCACTGGGAGTTCCACATGGGCTCCTTCTGCGCATAGCAATCAGCCACCTTGCCAAGCAGGCAGGCGACCTGGCGGCGGGTATCGCTGTCCTCCTCCAGGTAAATGGGGCATTTGATCAGCGGAGACATGACGGACATATCGCGCAGATGCAAAAGATAGGTGGGCTCAAACAAAAACTGTATACGCTGTGTGCCGTCTTTTTCTTTCAGGGAATGAGGACAATCCGCCGGGACGATCATGATCTGGCCATCGGTGATGCGGTAGGTTTTATCCGGCAGGGTATACAGGGCCTCGCCCTGGTTTACAAGCAGAATCTCTGTGGCGGAATGCCAATGATCCTCATGGATCGGGTCGCCCTCTGCTATCCGTACCCGGATAGAGGAATGATCGATATAACTGATAAATTCCTGCTTCGCCTGCAGGCCTCGGGGACCATCGGGAAAGCGTTTGCGGTTTGAGGTATCGGTGGAGCCTTTTTTTCTTTCCACTTGAACCCCTCCTTCCGTATGGAAATACTGTATGCGCCTCTCGAATGGCGAAAGATGCTGCATAGGATATAATGGGAAAAATCAGGGTATATCCTGATAGGATTATTATGACCTATTAAAAGATGATTCGCAATGTATGTTATGGTTGTTTCTTCTTATACATTGCTTTTTGTTTTGCTGATTTGTGCGTTTTTTCGGAAAATCGTCCTATTTTGGCAAAATTTCAATGTTTTATGGCATAATAATAAAAAATATGGCAGTTTTTGGCACTGCCATATTTTTATGCAAACGGATGTATAATTAGCTGTTCAGGCCGAAATAGGCCGCCGCGTCCTCCCGCATTTTGTACTTGAGGATCTTGCCCGCGGCGTTCATGGGGAAGCCCTCCATGAACCGCACGTAGCGGGGCACCTTGTGCCGGGCCATATGGCTGCGCACGTAGCCCTTGAGCTCGTCCTCGGTCATGGATTGCCCGTCCTTGAGCACCACGCAGGCGCAGATCTCCTCGCCGTACTGCTTGTCCGGCACGGCGATCACCTGCACATCCTTCACCGCCGGATGGGTGTAAATGAATTCCTCGATCTCCTTGGGATAGATGTTCTCGCCGCCGCGGATGATCATGTCCTTGAGGCGGCCGGTGATCTTGTAGGTGCCGTTGGGCAGGCGGCAGGCCAGGTCGCCGGTGTGCAGCCAGCCGTCCTTATCGATGGCGGCGGCGGTGGCCTCCGGCATTTTGTAGTAGCCCTTCATCACGTTGTAGCCCCGGGCCACAAACTCGCCGTTCACGTTGTCCGGGCAGTCTTCGCCGGTCTCCGGGTCAATGATCTTGCACTCCACGTGGGGGAAGGCGCGGCCTACCGTTTCGCAGCGCTCGTCCAGCGGGTCGTCCAGCTCGCTCATGGTATCGCCTGGGGCGCTTTCGGTCTCGCCGTACACCGATACGATGCCGGTCATGTTCATTTCATCCGGCTGGGCGGCCCGGCGCATCAGCTCCGGCGGGCAGCCCGCGCCCGCCATGATGCCCGTGCGCATGTAGCTGAAGTTGGTTTTGCGGTAATCCGGGTGGTTGAACATGGCGATGAACATGGTGGGCACGCCATGGAAGGCGGTGATGCGCTCCTGATTGATGCAGGCCAGGGCGTTGCGGGCGCTGAAGTAGGGCAGCGGGCAGATGGTGGCGCCATGGGTCATGCTGGCGGTCATGGCCAATACCATGCCGAAGCAGTGGAACATGGGCACCTGGATCATCATGCGGTCGGCGGTGGAAAGATCCATGCGGTCGCCGATGCACTTGCCGTTGTTCACCACCGCGTGATGGGTCAGCATCACGCCCTTGGGGAAGCCCGTGGTGCCGCTGGTATACTGCATGTTGCACACATCATGGATGTCCACCCGGGCGGCCATGCGGTGCAGCTGCTCCACCGGCACGCTGCCGGCGCGGCGCAGCATCTCCTCCCAGGTCATGCAGCCCTTCATGCGGAAGCCCACCGTAACCACATTGCGCAGGAAGGGCAGGCGCTTGGCGTGCAGGGCGCTGCCCGCCGCGGTGGTCTCCAGCTCGGGACACAGCTCCCGGATGCTGGCGGCGTAATCGCTGTCCTGGCTGCGCTCGATCATCACCAGGGTATGGGTATCGCTCTGGCGCAGCAGGTATTCGATCTCATGGATCTTGTAGGCGGTGTTCACCGTTACCAGCACCGCGCCGATCTTGGTGGTGGCCCAGAAGGTGATGTACCAGGCAGGGATGTTGGTAGCCCAGACCGCCACCTTGCTGCCGGCGCGCACGCCCAGGCTGATCAGCGCCCTGGCGCACTCGTCCACATCGTCCCGGAATTGGCTGTAGGTGCGGGTGTAATCCAGCGTGGTGTATTTGAAGGCGTACTGATCGGGGAATTCCTCCACCATGCGGTCCAGCACCTGGCTGAAGGTGCAGCTGATCAGCGCTTCTTTGGGCCATACGAAGTGGCCGGTGTGCAGCTTGTTGCTGTACAGCGTCTTTTGCTCCTCTTCCTTGCCGTAGCGGCTCATGAAGCCGGCAAAATGGGCAAAGATCACCGTCATATCGTCCAGGTCTTCCATCCAGACCGGATCCCATTCCAGGGTGACAAAGCCGTCATAATCCAGGGAGTCCAGCGCCTTGACCAGCAGATCCACCGGCAGATCGCCCTCGCCGATCAGCTGGAAGGTGAGCTCTCCGTTTTCATCCACCAGCGAGTCCTTGATGTGCACGTGGCGGATGTACGCGCCCAGGTTGGTGACCGAGGTCTGGGGCGTTTCGCCGCACTGACGGTAGGGGAAGTGA
Source organism: uncultured Eubacteriales bacterium (assembly GCA_902787835.1). Classification (GTDB taxonomy): domain Bacteria; phylum Bacillota; class Clostridia; order Christensenellales; family Aristaeellaceae; genus SFMI01. The sequence goes on along the minus strand of CADAHU010000005.1, from coordinate 3,254 downwards.
AAATCCCACAGGGCGGCCATGGCGTCGCTGGCATAGCTGTCCAGCAGGTCGCGCAGCCGGGCGGTATCGGCGTATACGCCCATGGTTTCGATCAGCAGCACCACCTCGTTTTCCTCCGCGATGGGCAGGGCGAAGGACAGGGCGGCGCGCACCGCTTCCTCGTCAAACTGCGCTTCCGCATAGGCGGTGTGCAGCCTTACGTAGGGCGCGTGCATGCGGCGAGCAGCCTCTATGCAGGTAACGATCTCCCGGAAAAGCTCGCCCTGACGAACTTTATCGCACAGATCCACAGTGGTATCGATGCAGGGAATGGACAGCCCGCGGTCATAGATCGCGCGGTAGGCTGCCGCGCTGGCGTTGACGTCCGCCGGACAGCCCTTGCGGCTCATGGCGGGAGCGGACAGGTTGTGGATTTCGATGCCCTCAAAGCCCAGATCGCCCGCGGCGGTCAAAAAATCCTGCCAGCTGGCGTCGTGCCAGCCCTTGGTGGAAAAGCACAGCCTCATTGTTCATTCTCCTCATAGACGATTTTGTTCAGCGCGCCCAGATAGGCGCGGATGGCGGCGCTGACGATGTCAGTGGATACGCCGCTGCCGGAGTACAGCCTGCCCTCGCTGCGCAGGCGCACGATGGCCCGGCCGATGGCCTCCTTGCCCTCGGTGACGGCGTCAATGTGGAAATCCTCCAGCTCGTAATGCCGCCCCGTCACGCCCTCGATGGCCTTGAAGGCGGCGTCGATGGGGCCGTCGCCGGTGGAGAGCCCCTCCTGGCTCAGCCCGTTATGGGAGAGGCGCAGGCAGGCGGTATTGGTGATGATGTTGCCGCTGTTGATCACGTAGCTTTCCAGCGTATAGGCGGCGGGCACCTGCATGGCGCTGGCGGCCACGATGGCGTCCAGCTCCCGGCGGCTCACCGGCTTCTTGGCTGCCAGACGCAAAAACTCTTCATAAACCTTGGCCAGGTCTTCCTCGCTCAGATCGTAGCCCAGGGCGCGCACACCCTCGGAAACGGCGGCGATGGAATCCTGCGCGTCGTAGGTTACGCTGTCATCCTGCGGCGCGGCGGCCTCCTTTTCCCGCGTGTCGCTGCCGGTGACCCGGCGGATGCGCGTCAGCGTGCGCTCCAGCTCGGTGACCTTTACGGCGCTGTACAGTTTCAGCGCGTCGCCCTTGTGCTTTACGATGCCGCACAGCGTGCGCAGCTGGGGCGCGGTGGTGCCCATCAGGCAGGTTTTGACGCCGCAGGCGCCCACCCGCAGCGCCCGCACGGCGCTGGCCCCGGCCAATTCCAGGGCGTCGTCGCAAAGCACCTTCACAAACACGTCCTTCAGCGCAGGGATTTTTTCATACAGATCAGCCAGGAAGGCGCCAAACTCATCGGGCAGCATGATGCCGGCGGTATCGCAGATGCAAACGCTGCCCGCGCCGGCCTGGATGGCGGTTTCGATGGCCTGGCACAGGTAGCCGATCTCCGCCCGGCTGGCGTCTGTGGCGCAGAACTCCACGTCGGGGCACAGGGCGGCGCAGGTTTCCACCAGCGCTTTGATGGTGTCCAGCATCTGCTCCGGCTTTTTGCGGGCAATGTACTCCATCTGTACGCTGGAGACCGGCACATCCACGACCAGCCGGGGACGGTCAGCCTGGCGCAGCGCCTCCCAGGAGCGGCGCGCGCCGTCCTGGGTCAGCCCCACGGGCAGGCTCAGGGCGGTGTTATGGATCAGCGAGGCCAGGGTTTTGACAAATATGCTGTCGGCCTTGCTCTCGCCCAGGGGGGCCAGCTCGATGGCGCTCACGTTCAGCTGGTCCAGCGCCTTGGCGATCTCCAGCTTTTCCTTAAAGCCCAGGGTGCCGCCCTCTGCGGCGCGTCGCAGCGTGATGTCGGTGATGCTGATTTTCTTCATAAATAATGGTTCCTTTCGGAAAAAATAAAGCCCCGGAGCCATTGGCTCCAGGGACGGTTAAACCGCGGTACCACCCTGATTACTGCATATGCAGTCTCTCATGGGATCCTTGCAGATCCTTCGCCGTGATAACGGGGCGCGCCGGGATTTCTTACTGCAGTTTTCGGAAATCCTGCTCGGAAGGGAGACCGCGCCTTTTGCCTGCTTATTGGCTTGCACCATCCGCCAACTCTCTGCAAGCGGTGAAAAAGGGCGTAGCTTCGTCGCTGCTTTGTTTGATAATGTACCACGGCGCGGGGCCGCCGTCAAGCGGGAAACAATAAAAGAACAAATGCAGCCTGCATACAATTTATACCGCGCCGGCGGAGAAAAGCGCTTCCAAGGCCGCGGCGCGGTCGCAGGAAAACTGCCGGGTCAGCGCATTGCAGTAATAGATCATGGATTGTACCAGCAAGGGGTTATAAAAGGCGAAGGCCGTATACGGTTCCTGGCCCCGGATCACGGCGACGGCGTCCTTTGCCGTAAATACCTGCAGATCCCGGAAGGGGGCGAAGGGAAGCAGCGTCACATGATAGTTTTTTTCATTGCGGATGATATCGGCCAGGGCGGAGATATGCTCTGCGAATTCCGCGGGCGTGTATTGCAGGCGCAGACCATCTCCTCCCGCCTCCAGGTTGACCCAGACCGTTCCCGACAGCACCGCTTCCCGATCCGGCAGGCAGAGCAGCTCGCGCACCTCCCCGGCCCGGAGCATGTGATAAAAATGTTCCCTGCTGGCGTGGTGAAAGGCAATGCAACGCGCTTTTTGCCGCGCGTCGGCCTCCGCGCGGGCAAGCATTTTATCCAGCAGCGCGTCCGGCATGGTGGCGATGGAAAGGCCTTTGAGGATGGCGACTGTTTTGTCGCAGCGGCTGCGGAACCGCCGCCAGAAGTCATCCGACTGATCGTCTTTATAGATTTTCAAGAAGGGCGAAGCGCTGCCCAGCATATCGGAAAAGCCGGCCTGCATCGCTTCCAGCCGCTGCGGATCCGTGATGTAGTCATACCAGCGGCCTTCGCCTGCGTGTGCAGGGAAAAAACCCAGAATGCCCGCCTGGCCGGGACGGAGGAATACCGTATGATGGAACCGGGGATTGCGCGCCTTGCTGAAAGTATAGGGCTCGATCCTGCCGGACATATACAGCGGCAGCCAGATGCCGATGGCCGATATCATCTCCGTCCCGTCGCGGTCCATATTGTGGATGATGCGGATCTGAACGCCGCGCTGGATGCAGGCGACCATCAGGGAGGCCCACAGCGCGGGGAAGGCCGGATCGCCGGTCAGCCAGTCCATGGGCTCGTCGGAATACAGCAA
>CADAHU010000004.1 GCA_902787835.1 uncultured Eubacteriales bacterium | reverse complement strand
GGCGCGCAAAGCGCACCGCTGAACAAAGGGAAAATCCCTGAAAAATGAACAAGCTCATTTTTCAGGGATTTTCCCTTTGTTCTTTTTGCCAGGGAACTCACTTGCAGTCCATGAACAAACTGGCGGAAACAAATCTGTTTATCCATTCAAGCCGCTTCGCCGGCTGCTTCTTTGTTACTTTCTTCTGGAAGAAAGTAACGTACTCCATTTCGTTACCCGTTGTTGATCCATTCCCCCGCCACCTCAATCTGCTGGCAGATCAGATCGCAAATGGCCTGGGCGTCGGTGATCTGCGCGCCGTCGCGGTAGATATCCGGCGTGCGCCAGCCGGCCTGCAGCACATTGCGGATGGCGGCCTCGAGGCAGGCGGATTCCCGCTCCAGGCGCAGCCCGCGCAGCAGGGCCAGTACGGCCCGCAGCATGCCGAAGGTATCCAGGTCGTCGCTTTCCTGATACAGCGGAGCATACACGCCGCATTCGCCGCCGGTATAGCTGTCATAGCACATGCCCGGCACGCCGCAGAGGGCGGCGGCGGCATCGCTGAGAATGCCTCCCGCATAGGGCGGACAGAGGATCACGCCGATCCGATCCGGATGATACACCATATCGGGGATCACCCGGGCCAGGGCGCTCTCCCGGGCATGGAACAGCGCGTCCCGGCTGTCGGCGGCCTCCATGGCCTGCTTCCAGGCCTCGGCCAGCTTGCCGGTGGGCGCCACCTGCATGATGGGCAGGGCGTCGCGCCCCGATATCTCGTAGGCCTTTTTCCCGGCCGCCAGCAGGCTCTCCTCCCAGCTGCCCAGCGCCTGCACCACCACCGCGTTCAGCGGCTTTTTTTCGCCCATCAGGGCATGGTTCTCGATCAGATGGGCATAGCGCAGCTCGCGCACCCGCGTATTGCACTGCAGCTCCTCGGCCAGGGCGGGCAGACAGGTCAGGCTGCTTTCCCCGGCCAGTACGGCGTCCGCGCCGTCGCACAGATCCAGCACGTCATCGCTCACCGCCTCTTCCCGGGCGCACCGGCGCAGGGGCAGCGACAGCGGATGCCCAAAGGCAAGCGCCACCTGCGTCAGCACATAGGACGCGATATCGCACAGCGCTTTGCCCTGATCCGATTCATACAGCAATACGATTTTTCCGCGCATGGCAGCGTATTTCAATCCTTCGTCAGTATTTTCACGGCGGTTTCTCCGTCGTATTCAGGCAGCTGCACCGCCACCACCTCGCTGTGGGAGGTGGGGATGTTTTTGCCCACGTAGTCGGCCCGGATGGGCAGCTCCCGATGCCCGCGGTCCACCAGCACGGCCAGCTGGATCATGGCGGGGCGGCCCAGGGCAAAGATGGCGTCGATGGCTGCCCGGGCGGTGCGGCCCGTATAGAGCACGTCATCCACGATCACCACGCGCTTATCGGTCACCGAAAAGGGCACGTTGGTATTGCTGACCTTGGGCATATCGGCAATGGTGGTCAGATCATCCCGGTAGAGCATGATATCCAGCTCCCCCACCGGCACATCGGCCTGCTCGTACTTGCGGATGTTTTCGGCGATCATCTGCGCCAGGGGCACGCCCCGGCGGCGGATGCCGATGAGCACCACATCCCGGGTGCCGTCGTTGCGCTCGATGATCTCATGGGCAATGCGGGACAGGGCGCGGCCGATGGCCGGCTCGTCCATCAAAGTGGCTTTGACTTGGCTCATGGTTTACTCCCAATCCAGCGGATAAACATCCACGGCGTATTCCAGCTTGGTGCTGTTCTTGCGCATGGTGTTGATCACATTGTTGATCTGCAGCTCCGTATCATAGGGTGTGGGGGCAAAATCATTCTCATTGGCCTTGGAGGAGATGCGGCAGGGAATGATGCGGAAGGGATTGGCAATGATCTCCCCATCCTTGATGCGGAAGCGGGTCTGGAAGATGAAGGTGGACATATCATCGGGCTTGCTGTTGCCCGCAAAGGAGAAATTTCCCACGGAGTACACGATATACCGGCCGTTATACTGCTCGATGGGGTTGATGCGGTGGCTGTGATGGCCGACAACCAGATCCGCCCCGCTGTCGATGGCCAGGCGGCCCAGCTTTTGCTGGTTGGCGTTGGGCGCATAATCCTTTTCCGCGCCCCAGTGGAAGCAGCAGATCACCAGATCGGCCTCCTGCCGGGCCTGGACGATCTCCTCCGGCACCTTGGTGAACAGGGTACTGTAATAATCAAAGGTCTTGTAGGCCAGCACGGCGATGCGCACGCCCTGCACCTCATAGATGGTGCTGTGGAATTCATCGGCCCACTGCACCCCGGCGTCGGCCAGCGCCTGCTGGGTATCGGCGCGGCCTTGATCGCCAAAATCATCGATATGGTTGTTCTCGATGGTGGCAACCTCCACGCTGTTATCGCTGAGCGCCGACGCATACGCCGGCGGCGCCAGGAACAGGAAGGAGTTTTCCCGCTTGCGGCTGGGAATATTGTAGCTGTCCGCCAGCACGCCCTCAAAGTTGACGATGGTCAGATCATCCTCCGCAAAGATATCCTTGATATTGCGGAAGATAAAGTTGATATCGTTGCCCTGGCGCTCCAGCTCCCGCTGAAAGATGGTGGAGCTGCTCTGCACGTTGCGGCCGATGGTCACATCGCCCACCGCGGAGATGGTGATCATCACGCTGCCGTCGGATTCCAGACGGATCTCCGGCTCCGGCGTGGGCGTGGCCACGGTCGGCAGGTCATCGGGGGTGGGCTCGGGCGCGGGAGTTTCCACCTGCATCATCTGCAGGAAGCTGACCTCCTCCTCCCCCAGGGCCGCGAATGGCAGCAGGCATAGCATCACTGCCAGCGCAAGCAGATACAGGAAAGGTTTACGCATGGATTTCCTCCGGAAGCCGTCAGTTTACTGCGCGTTCAGCCGGGCGTCGGCCAGGGAGACGAACAGATCGATATCCTTTTCGATGGTCTTGAGCGACGCGCGCCAGAAATCGGCGCTGCGCACATCGATGCCCACGCTCTTGGCCACGTCGGCCACCATATCGGAGCCGCAGGAGCGCAGCAGCTGATTATAGGTGGGCACAAAGGACGCGCCCTTCTCCAGATACTGGGCGTAAACACCCTTGCCGAACAGCAGTCCGAAGGCATAGGGGAAGTTATAGAAGCCCAGGCCGGGGATATAATAATGGCTCTTGCAGGCCCACATATAGGGATGGCGGTATTCCGGATCCAGGCCGTCGCCGTAGCTCTGATCCTGGGCGTCCAGCATCAGCTGCTTCAGCTCGTCCACGCTCAGGTTATGGGTCTTTTTGCCCTCGATCACAGCGCTCTCAAACAGGAAGCGGCTGTAAATATCCACCACCACCTGGGTGCTGTTCTGCAGATCGGTATCCAGCAGGCTGAGCAGCTGATCCTGGGGTACGTTCTCCCGCAGGGCGTTGGCCAGCAGCGTCTCGTTAAAGATGGAGGCGGTCTCCGCCAGCGGCATGGGCGCCTCACGCATCACCAGGGGCAGCCCGCTCATGCACTTGTTGTGCCAGGCATGGCCCAGCTCGTGGGCCAGGGTGCTCACATCGCCCAGGCTGCCGGTAAAGTTGGTCAGCACGCGGCTTTGCTCCACATGCTCCACCCCCGCGCAGAAGGCGCCGCCGCCCTTGCCCGGGCGGGGATACAGATCGATCCAGCGGTTCTCGAAGGCATGATCGATGAAGGCCGCCATATCGGGGGTGAACTTGCCCAGCTCCCGCAGCAGGATCTGGCGGGCTTCCTCCACCGTATAGGTTTTGGCGGGCGCATCCCCCATCTGCAGGGGCGCGAACAGATCATAGAAGGGCAGGCCGTTTTTATGGCCCAGCAGCTCGCCCTTTTTGCGCAGGTAGCGGCGGAAGGCAGGGAAAGACTCCCGGCAGGCCGTCCACATGGCGTCCAGCGTTTCCTGATCCATGTTGGAGTTGAACAGCGATTCCGCCAGGATGCTGTCAAAATGCTCCGCCCGGATCATGGTGAGCCCCTGGCCCTTGATGCCGTTCAGGCAGGCCGCCATGGGGATCTCGATCTTCTTATACGCTTCCAGCTCCGCCAGGTAGGCGTCCCGGCGCACCTGGGGATCGGGATCCTCCGCCTTGCCGCGCACGGCGGAAAGGGGCAGCTGCTCGCCGCGGTAATCCACCAGCAGCGTGGCGTCCAGCTGATCCCGCAGGGTGGAGAAGGCGTTGGCGCCGTCCAGGGACATGCGCAGCAGCCATTCCTCGATCTCCGGCGCGGCCTGATGCTGCGCGGCATCCCGGGCGCGGCGCAGAGAAAAACCGATGGCGGAAAGCTTCTCGCTGGACGCGATGGCCGTCTCCAGCGCCTCCGCGCTCAGGCTGCCCACATAGCGGCTGAAGGCGTTGCCCAGCATGCCGGCGGGCACGGAAAGCTGCATCACCCGGTCCATCAGCTGCATGGCCGGCGGGTTGGCTGCGTCGGTGGCCCGGGTCAGGTTGGCGTAGCTGCCCAGCTTGCCCAGGGTTCCCTGCAGCGTTTCCAGGATATCCGCCCCCTGCTCCAGCACGGCCACGGCGTCCTGGCCGCTGGCCAGCAGCGCCTGGGCCTGGGGAATCAGCGCGTTGATCTTATCAAAATCCGCCTCGATCCGCGGGTCGTTAAAATCGTTGTAGAATACCGAAAGATCCCATGTATCGTTCATGCTTTCTTCTCCTTATTTTCGATTGGCCACGGCGGCCAGGCAGGTCAATTTGCTCTCCTCCAGGTGGTGCGCCATCAGCTTTTCCAGGTTCTCCAGGTCATGCTGCTCCAGCAGATCCACCATCTGATGGTGCTCCTGGTGAGCCTTCGACCGGCGCACGATGCTGGCGATGGTAATGGCCGAGAACCGGCTGATGTATTCCTCCTGGTCGTCGATCACCCGCAGGATGCGCTTTTTATCGGAAAGGTGCTCCAATTTTCCGTGGAAAGCGCGGTTAAAGCTGGCCAGGGCGTCGCAGTCCTCCTCCTGCTGGGCCACGTCCATCTCAGACAAAAGCACACGGAACTCCGCGATATCCTTGGGCGTCACGTTGGCCACGGAGGAGGGCAGGATCAGCATCATCATGGCGTTGCGGATGGTAAAAATCTCTTCAATATCGGCTACGGTAAAGGCGCGCACCACCACGCCGTGGCGCAGTACATATTCCACCAGGCCGTCCCGCTCCAGCTTGCGCAGCGCCTCCCGCAGGGGCGTGCGGCTGATATGCAGCTGCTCCGCATAGGTGGTCTCCACGATGCGGGCGCCGGCGGGCAGCTCACCGGTGATAATGGCGTGCTTCAGGCGGTCATAGGCGATATCCCGGATGGGCTTGCTCTCCTCCGCCAGTTCAAAGGTTCCCGTGTACATAAAAAACACCTCTTTAGTATGGGCTGTATACAGTGTACAATTTTTGTACAAAAAAGTCAAGCAAAAAGCCCCTCGTCAGGCGACGGGAGGCAAAGGTTTTTATTCATTCCGCTGTATGGATATAACCGCTCAGTGGATCGGCTCCAGATAGGGGATCATATCGGCCAGGCGCCCGAAGGTCAGGTGCGCCTTGATATCGCTTTTTTCCCGATCCTCCCAGGTGGTTTCCCCGCTCATGACCAATATGCTGGTCATGCCAAAGTTGACGCCGGTGGCGATATCGGTATACAGCCGGTCGCCGCACATGGCCAGCTGATCGGCCCGAAGCCCGGTCACCTTCAGCGCGTCCTCCACAATGCCGCTGTGGGGCTTGCCGATGATCACATCGGGCTCCCGGCCTGTGCTGGCCTTAATAAACGCGATGATCGCCCCGATATCGGGGATAAAGCCGGTCTCGGTGGGGCAGTTGTAATCGGGATGCGTGGCGATATAGGGCAGGCCCGCGCGGACAAAATCGCACACGGCGGTCATCTTGGCGTAATCCAGCTCAGTATCAAAGGCGATGACCACATAATCGGGGTGCTCGTCATCCACCGGCACACCCATTTTATCGAATTCCGCCGCCAGGATATGGTTTCCCAGCAGGAAGGCCTTTTTGCCCGCGTAATGGGCCAGGCAGTAGCGCGCCGTGGCCTGACCAGAGGTCAGGATATTGCGGAAGGGCGCGCGCACCTGCATGCGCTTGAGCTTCTCCACATAATAATCGGCGCTTTTGGAGGAGTTGTTGGTCAAAAACAGCACCTGCCGGCCGGTGCGCTCCACCGCGTCCAGAAAATCCAGAGAGCCGTCCAGGATGTGGTCGCCCAGATAAAAGGTGCCGTCCATATCCAGCATGAAGCAGCGGATGGGGCGCAGGGCCTCCATGATCTGCTCCCGGGTCATCCCGTTGATCGATTCAGGGGTTCTCATACCGTGGCCTCTTTTCTATCGTATTACCAGCCGGGGAACCAGCGTGCCGTCCTCCGCCACCCGGGAAATGCCCAGCAGACGATCCCGGATATAGAGGCGGATGCTTGCCCCCGCATCCGCGGCAAAGGGATGCTCGTCGGGGCGCAGGCGGACGCCGTTATCGCACAGCTTTTCCAGGTGGGACGGCACGTCAAATCTTGTCAGGTGCGCCAGCGGCGTATCCATGGGCAGCAAATGCGCTTCCGCCTGACCGGCCTTGATCTCCTCGATGGTCACCGCGCTGTCCAGCGCAAAGGCGCCGGTCTGCTCCCGCAGCAGGAAGCGCATATGGGCAGGGCAGCCCAGCGCCTGGCCCATATCATGGCACAGGGTGCGGATATAGGTGCCGCGCCCGCAGGTCACCCGCAGGAGCATGCCGTGCCTGGGTGTTTCATCCAGCAGATCAATGGCGTATATCTGAATGGGCCGCGCCGGGATATCGGCGGTTTTGCCCTTCAGCGCCAGCTTATAGAGCGTCTCTCCGCCGATCTTCAGGGCGCTGTACATCGGCGGCCTTTGCAGTATCTCGCCGGTGAACCGCGGCAGGATGGCCCGCACGGCCTCCGTATCGGGATAGTGATCCCCTTTTTCCGTTACCGTGCCCTGGGCGTCCTGGGTATCGGTGGCAAAGCCGAAGGCGACCTCCGCCAGGTAGGTCTTTTGCTTTTCCACCATAAAATCAAAAAGTCGGGTGGCGCGGCCCACCATCACCGGCAGGATGCCGCAGGCCTCGGGATCCAGCGTGCCGGCATGGCCCGCCTTCTCCCCCGTGAGGCGCTTGACGATGGCCACCACCGTGCCCGAGGACATCCCGGGCGGCTTGAGCACATTCAAAAATCCATCCATCTTTCAGCCCAGCGCTTCCTCTATGGCGTGCATCAGCCGCTGCTCCACGGTATCATAGCTGCCCTGCAGCACGCAGCCCGCCGCCAGGGTATGCCCGCCGCCGCCAAACTGCTGGGCGATGGCCGCCACATCCAGCCCGGGCAGCGCCCGCAGGCTGATCTTCCAGCCCTCCGGCGTTTCATCGGCCATAAAGGTCATCCGCACGCCCTCGATATTGAGACCCTGGTTGACCATGCCGTGCAGATCGCCATCCTCCGCCTGGCATTCCGCCTTGTCCCGGGCGGTCAGATGGGTGCAGGTGGCGCGGCCGCCGGCAAAAAACTTGAGGGAGGACAGCGCGCGGCCCAGGGCCAGGGCGCTGGCTTTGGATCTGACCAGGAACAGGCGGCGGGAGGCCTCCGACAGGTCCAGGCCCACCCGCATCAGCTTTTCCATGCAGGCAAAGGTGGAGGCGCGGACCGAATCGAAGCAGAAATTGCCGGTATCGGTGCTGATGGCGGCATAGAGCTGGGCGGCGGCCTCACGATCGGGCTCGAGGCTCAGCGCCTCCCAAAGGGCAAAGATCAATTCCCCCACCGCCGGGGCCTCGGGCCTGATCACCGCATGATGGGCGTAGGAAACATCGGCCCCCGGGTGATGATCCACCACGAACCGCAGCGGCGCGCGCTCATAGATCGGCCATGCGCCGCCCATGCGCTTGGGCTCGGATACATCCACGCAAAAGGCCGCGCCGAACGGTACGGACTGCGCCGCCTCCGCCGGCTGGATCAGCGCGGCGTCGGGCAGCCAGGCCAGGTTGTTCGGCACGGGATTGGGCAATACCATGGTCACCGTTTTGCCCATCCTGCGCAGCAGACGGCCCAGGGCCAGCATGCTGCCGATGGCGTCGCCATCGGGATTGATATGGGCGCACAGCATAAAGTTGTCCGCGTTTTTCAGCGCGGACAACAGGGGTTTGTCATACATCATTGTTCGGTTCACTTTCGTTATCGGGCGCGGCAGGCGAAATATCCCGCAGCAGCGAGGCCACATGCACGCCGTAGGCGATGTTTTTATCCTGGGTGAACAGCAGCTCCGGCGTGTAGCGCAGGCTCATGCGATGGGTCAGCTCCCGGCGGATAAAGCCCGCGCCGGATTTGAGCGCGGCCATGACGCCCTCGGCCTTATCATCCTCCAGGATGCTCACATACACCTTGGCGTACCGCAGGTCGCGGGTGACCTCCGCCCGGGTGACGCACCAGGTGCCGCCCAAGCGGGGATCATGCATGTCCTCCCGGATGATCTGGTCGATCTCCCGGCGGACCTCCTCCGATATCATATCAATGCGAAATTTGCTCAATGCTTTGTTCCTCAGCGTTCGATCTCCTGCTCCACGAAGCATTCGATCTCGTCGTTTTCCTTGATATCGTTATAGTTTTCCAGGCCCACGCCGCACTCATAGCCGGTGGCCACTTCCTTGACGTCGTCCTTGAAGCGGCGCAGGGAAGAGAGCTTGCCCTCGTAGATGACCACGTTGTCGCGGATCAGGCGCACGCCGGCGCTGCGCTGCAGCTTGCCCTCTTTGACATAGCAGCCGGCGATGGTGCCCACGCCGCTGACGCGGAAGGTGCTGCGCACCTCGGCATGGCCGATGATCTCCTCGCGGTACTGGGGCGCCAGCATGCCCTTCATGGCGGCCTCGATATCCTCGATGGCCTGGTAGATGATGCGGTACAGGCGGATCTCCACTTCCTCCTTGGCGGCAGCGTCGCGGGCGCTGGCGTCGGGACGGATGTTGAAGCCGATGATGATGGCGCCAAAGGCGCTGGCCAGGTTGACGTCGTCCTTGGTGATGGCGCCCACGGCGCTGTGGAGGATCTTGACCTTGACCTCGTCGTTGGAGAGCTTCTCCAGTGCCTGCTTGACGGCCTCCACGCTGCCCTGCACGTCGGCCTTGATGATCAGGTTCAGGTTCTTCAGCTTGCCCTCGTTGATGTTGGCAAACAGGTTATCCAGCGATACGTTGGTGGTGGCGGTGCGGGCTGCGCGCATCTTTTCGCGGCGCTCGTTGGCCACCTGACGGCTCAGGCGGTCGTCCTCCACGGCCATCATATCATCGCCGGCCTCGGGCACCTCGGTAAAGCCCGCGATCTCCACGGGCATGGAGGGCCCGGCTTCCTTGACGCGCTCGCCGCGGTCGTTCAGCATGGCGCGGACGCGGCCGAAGGCCATGCCCGCCACGATGTTGTCGCCCACCCGCAGGGTGCCGTTTTTGAGCAGCACGGTGGCCAGGGGGCCGCGGTTCTTATCCAGCTTGGCCTCGATGATCACGCCGCGGGCTCGGCGATCGGGATTGGCGCGCAGCTCCATGGTATCGGCCTGCAGCAGGATCATCTCCAGCAGGTCGTCCACGCCCTCGCCGGTAACGGCGCTGACGGTCGGGATTGGCGCCCTCTTTATCCATCTTGTTGATGGCCACCACGATGGGCACGCCCGCCGCCTTGGCATGGTTGATGGATTCCACGGTCTGGGGCATGACGCCGTCGTCGGCGGCCACCACCAGCACCGCGATATCGGTGGCCTGGGTGCCGCGGGCGCGCATGGCGGTAAAGGCCTCGTGGCCGGGGGTATCCAGGAAGGTGATCTGACGGCCGTCCAGGCTGACGGTATAAGCGCCGATGTGCTGGGTAATGCCGCCGGCCTCGCCCGCGGTGACGTGGGATTTGCGGATATAGTCCAGCAGGGAGGTCTTGCCGTGGTCCACGTGGCCCATGATGGTGATGACGGGCGGACGGGGCTTCAGGTCCTCTTCCTTGTCCTCCACGTCCTCATCGGCCAGGGCGTCCTCGGCGGTGCGGGCCAGCTGCATCTCCAGGGTGACGCCAAACTCGGTGCACACCAGGGAGGCGGTATCGTAATCCAGCTCGCTGTTGATGTTGGCCATAATGCCCAGCAGCAGCAGCTTTTTGAGGATCTCGCCGGCGGGCTTGCCGATGCGCTCGGTCAGATCCTTTACGGTGATGGTCTCGGCGGTCATGATGGCCTTGTCGATCACGATGGGCGCCATCATCTGCTGGGCGCTCATCTGCTTCTTGCCGCCGCGGGCGCGCTTGCCGCCGCGGATGACCTCGTCATCCATGCCGCCGTTATAATTGGCGTTCTCCTTGGCCAGCTGCTTGCGGCTCTTGGCCACGCGCTCGGGATCATGCTGGCGCTGGTACTGCTTCTTATTGGGATCGTAATTGCTTACGCGCTCCTTCTCCACCACGGGCGCCAGATCGGCTCCGCGCTGGGGACGGCTGCCCTGGGGACGGGCGCCCTGCTGGCCCTGGGGACGGCCGCCGCCCTGGGGACGAGCGCCAAATCCACCCTGACCCTGCTGGCCGGGACGCTGCTGATAGCCGCCCTGGCGCTGCTGGAAGCCGCCCTGCTGGCCCTGGGGACGGTTGCCCATCTGGCCCTGGGGACGCGGGGCAGCCCCCCCCTGGCCCTGGGGGCGGGCCGCATAGCCGCCCTGGGGACGCTGACCCGTCTGGCCCTGGGGACGCGGGGCAAAATTGCCCTGCCCCTGGGGACGGGGCGCCACCCGCGGCTGGGGATAGGTGCCGGCCTGGCGCTGCTGCGCGATGGGCTCACGGCCCGGCAGCACGCGGGGCGCGGGACCCACCACGGGACGGGGCGCAGGCGCGGGCGCGGCGGGCGCTTTGGGCGCGGCGGCCACGGGCGCAGGCGCAGGTTTTTCAACCGCGGCCGCGGGTTTTTCCGGCGCGGGCGCGGGCTTCTCCTCCGCCTTGGGCGCTTCCTTCTTGGGAGGCTCCGCCGCAGGAGCGGGCTCCGCGGCAGGCTTTTCGGGCTCCTTTACGGGGATGGCTTCGGGGGCGGAAGCAGTCGCGGGCTCCGCGGCAGGCGCAGCGGCAGCGGCCAGCTGCTCGCGCTCCTCGTCGTCCAGCATGGTCCAGGCCTTGGTATGCTGCTCCGCCTGCATGCGCTTATGCTCCTCTTCCTCTTCCCGCAGCATCTGCGAACGCTGACGCTGCAGCTGCTGGAGCAGCTGCTCGGCACTGCGGCGGACGCGAGCGGATTCTTCCAGAATCGCGCCCGCCTTCTGATTGAGTTCTTTGGTGGCTTCCTTCAGCTTTACCTTCGTCATTCGACGCTTGCACCCCCGGATTTTGATACTTGGTTTTTATCCTGAAATTATATTGGATCGCTTTCCTGAATCAGCGTTTCCAGCCGCCGGGCAAACCCTTCGCTGGTGACGGCGGCGATCATCCGCCCGTCCTTCCCGCTGGCCTCCGCCAGGAGCCCCGGCGGCAGCAGCTGATACGGCACATGGTAATATATGCAGCTGTCTGTGATTTTCTTCACAGTGTTTGCCGCTGCATCCCCGTCGATCAGCGCCAGACGGCACGCGCCGCTGCGGATGGCGTGGACCACCTGATCCGCGCCGCTCTGCAGCCCGCCGGCCCGCTGGCACAGGCCCAGCATACCGCGCAGCCTGTCATTCGCCATCGGCTTCCTCCTCCTGCGGCGGCGGCAGCTCAGGCATCTGTGCCATCAGGCTGTCCCGCACCGTATCGGAGATCGGAGCGGAAAAGGCGCGCTCCAGCTGCTTTTTTTTGATGGCCTGGGCCAGGCATTCCGCGCTGCGGCACACATAGGCCCCGCGGCCCGGCTTCCTGCCCGTCAGATCGAAGGAGATCTCCCCCTCCGGGCTTTTGACCACGCGCAGCAGCTCGCGCTTGGGCTTCATCTCGCGGCATCCCACGCACATGCGCATGGGGATCTTTCTCTGCTTCATCGGTTTCCCTTAGCTCTCGTAGCCTTCGTCCTGGCCATAATAGGCGTCCATGCCCGGTTCGTCCACCGGCAGATCGCCCATGGCTTCCTCGGCGGAGGACAGGCCCTGCTCGGCCAGGCTCTCCTGGAACTGGGTCTCGGATTTGATATCGATCTTCCAGCCGGTCAGCTTGGCGGCCAGGCGGGCGTTTTGGCCCTCCTTGCCGATGGCCAGGGACAGCTGGCTGTCGGGCACCACCACGCGGCAGATCTTTTCCGCCTCGGAGATGAACACGCTGACCACGTGGGCCGGGTTCAGGGCGTTGGCCACAAACTCCGCCGGGTCGGGCGACCACTTGATGATATCGATCTTCTCGTTGCGCAGCTCGGCGATGACCTTTTCCACGCGGCTGCCCCGGGGCCCCACGCAGGCGCCCACGGGATCGATCATGACCTCGTTGGAGTACACGGCCATCTTGGTGCGGCTGCCGGCCTCGCGGGCGATGGACTTGATCTGCACCACGCCGCTGGCGATCTCCGGCACCTCCATCTCAAACAGGCGCTTGACAAGGCCCGGATGGATGCGGCTTACGTATACCTGAGGCGCGCGCTGCATGTCGCCGCGGTTGCGGTGCACCTGCAGCACATAGACCTTGATATGGTCGCCCTCGCGGTATTCCTCGCCGGGCATATACTCGCTTTCCTCCATGACGCCCTCGGTCAGGCCCAGTTCCACATAGATGCAGTGCTGGTCCACCCGCTGGACGATGGCGGTCAGGATCTCGTTTTCCTTTTCCACGTATTCATCGTAGATCTTGCCGCGCTCCGCCTCCCGGATGCGCTGCACGATGACCTGCTTGGCGGTCTGGGCGGCCACGCGGCCGAAATCATCGGGGGTCACGTCGATCTCCACGATATCGCCCAGCTGGAAATCGGGACGGATGGCCCGGGCCTCCTCCATGGAGATCTGGATGTTGTCATCCTCCACTTCCTCCACGATGACCTTGCGGGCGATGACCTGCACCGGCTTTTTGCGGGCGATGATCACGCTCAGGTTCATGGGCGCGCCGGCATGCTGCCGTCCGCTTTTGCGGAACGCGGCCTTGCAGGCTTCCTCCACGGTAGAGATCAGCATCTCCTCGCTGATATCGCGCTCCCGCGCCAGGGCGCTGATGGCCTCCACGATATCGGGACGGTTATTTGCAGCATTCGCCATAATCAGTTATCTCCCTTTCCGGATCAGGAAAGATCCGCGTTTTCTACTTCATCCATATCGATGGTGCAGCGCGCCACCGCAATCTCTTTTTTTAGGAAGGTGCGCTCGGTTTCGCCGGTTTTCACGGTGATATCGCCCTCCTGATAACCGGTGAACAGACCGGTGTACACCTTTTGCCCGTCGATGGGCTTATACAGGCGTACCTCGATCTCCTGCCCCAGGCAGCGGTCGGCGTCCCGCTGGTTTTTGATGGGGCGATCCACGCCGGGAGAGCATACCTCCATAAAATCGTAATCGAACCGCTCGATCTGGGGCTGCAGGGCGCGGTGATAGGCCTCGCAGTCATCCAGGGTGATGCCGCCCTCCTTGTCCAGGTAAAAGCGCAGGTACATGCCCGTGTTTTCCTTTTCAAAGGCGGCCTCAATCAGCTCGTAGCCCATCTGCTCCGCCTGCTTTTCGGCGATGACGGTGATCTGCCCGATGGCGGAATCGGCTTTCTTCGGCATAAACTCTCCTTAACAAGCGCAAAGAGCGGGCACAGACAACTTAAGGGACATCATATGGTTACGCGAAGAAAGCCCGCGCGCGTCCATACTTCCCCCAAGCTGCTTCCCACTCTTCGTTAAACCCTTCTTTCCTGAAAAAGACGTGTTGTAAACAGAATACTGGATCAGTATACCACAGTCTTCCCCGGAATACAAGCGTTTTTTGGATGTTTTACCGCTTTTCGGCGTTTTATTCGGCCGATACGAAGGTATAACCCGCCTTTTCCACGGCCTGCTTCACGGCGGCGGCATCGGAGCCGTCCGGAATCGTGGCGCACTTGTTTTCCAGATCGATCTCGGCCTTCACACCGATGGCGTCCAGGGCCTTTTCCACCCGGGCCGCGCACTTCATGCACATCATACCGTCAATACGAACCTTCATGGCAAAATCCTCCTTGATTTCAATGGCTTATTATAGCACGCTTTCTCAGCCCATGTCAAAGCCCATCATCTCCAGCATGGAAACCTGGTTGGTATCCTTCAGGCCCTCCAGGGCCCCGGCGGCGCGGAGCAGTTCCACCACGGCGTTGGATACCTTGCCGCGGTTTTTCAGATCCTCGATGGACAGGAAGGGCTGATTCCTGGCCTCCACGATGCCCTGGGCCGCGGCCTCGCCCAATCCGCCGATGGCGGTGAAGGGCACCCGCAGGCTGCCGTCCTCCATGACAAAATCCTTTACATCGCTCTTGTACAGATCGGCGGGCAGGAATTTGAAGCCGCGCATGTAAAACTCCAGCACCATTTCCAGGGCGTTCTGGGTGTCCTTGTCCTTGGCGGTGGCCTTCTCCATGGCGTCCAGCTCCTTGATGCGGGCGCGGACGGCCTCCGGCGTGGTGATCATGGTGGCGGCGTCGAAGCCCGTGGCGCGGATGGTAAAATAGGCGGCGTAATAGGCCAGGGGCATATGCACCTTGAACCAGGCCACGCGCAGCGCCATGGTCACATAGGCCACGGCATGACCCTTGGGGAACATGTACTTGATCTTTTTGCAGCTGTCCACAAACCACTGGGGCACGTTGGCCCGGGCCATGGCCTCCTCCATCTCGGGCTTGAGGCCCCTGCCCTTGCGCACGCTCTCCATGGTATCAAAGCTCATTTTGCTGTCCACGCCCTTGGAGATCAGGTAATTCATGATATCATCGCGGCAGCAGATACACTCCTTCAGGGTGGCGGTACCGCTGTTGATCAGATCCTTGGCGTTGCCCAGCCACACGTCGGTGCCATGGCTCAGGCCGGAGATGCGGATCAGCTCCTCCATGGTGCTGGGCTTGGTATCATCCAGCATGCCGCGCACGAAGGCCGTGCCGAATTCCGGGATGCCCAGGGTGCCGGTGGAGCAGTCGATGTCCTCCGGCTTCAGGCCCAGGGCTTTGGGCGACTGGAAGATGGACATGACCTCCTTGTCGTCCAGCGGGATCTCCTTGTAATTGATGCCGGTGATACGCTCCAGCATATGCATCATGGTGGGATCGTCGTGTCCCAGGATATCCAATTTGACCAGGATGTCATGCATGGAGTTAAAATCGTAGTGGGTGGTGATGATGCTGCTGGTCTCGTCGTCGGCGGGATGCTGCACGGCGGTGAACTGGCAGATATCGTATGCGCGGGGAAGCACCACCATGCCGCCCGGATGCTGGCCCGTTGTGCGCTTGACCCCCACACAACCGGCCACAAGGCGGTCTTTTTCGGCCTCAGTCGCCACCATGCCCCGTTTTTCCAGGTATTTCATCACAAAGCCGTAGGCCGTTTTATCGGCCAGGGTGCCGATGGTGCCGGCGCGGAACACATAGCCGGTGCCGAACAGCTCCTCCACGTAGGCGCGGGCCTGGGGCTGATATTCGCCGGAGAAGTTCAGGTCGATATCGGGCACCTTATCGCCCTTGAAGCCCAGGAACACCTCAAAGGGAATATCATAGCCGTCCTTGGTCAGCGGCTTGCCGCAGACGGGGCAGTCCTTGTCCGGCAGGTCCACGCCCAGGGTATAGCCCTCCGGCACGTCAAACCAGGCCTGCCGGCAGTGCTTGCAGCGGTAATGGGGCGGCAGGGCGTTGACCTCGGTGATGCCGCACATGGTGGCCACCAGGGAGGAGCCCACCGATCCGCGGCTGCCCACCAGGTAGCCGTCGCTGTTGGATTTTTTGACCAGCTTGCTGGCGATATCATACAGCGTGGCGTAGCCATAGCCGATAATGGAGTTGAGCTCCTTGTCCAGGCGCTTCTGCACCACCTCGGGCAGCACGTCGCCGTACATCTCATGGCTGGTTTCCTCCACCATGCGCTTGATATCGTCCGGCGCGTAATCCCATACGGGCGAGAAGGTGGTCTTGCCCTCTGGATGCTTGGGGAACAGCGTGATATCCCCGATCTTTTCCATGATTTTGCGGGGATTGTCGATAACCACCTCGTGCGCCTTTTCCGCGCCCAGGTAGCTGAACTCCTCTAGCATCTCCTCGGTGGTTTTAAGGTACAGCGGCGGCTGGTTATCGCAGTCGTCGTATCCCAGGCCGTCCTGCAATATGGCGCGGAACACCGCGTCCTGGGGGTCCAGGAAGTGCACGTCGCCGGTGGCCACCACCGGGATGCCCAGCTTCTCCCCCAGCCGCACGATCACACGGTTCAGATCGCGCAGCTCCTCCTCATCCTTGACCCGGCCCTCCCGGATCAGGAAGGCGTTGTTGCCGATGGGCTGGATCTCCAGATAATCATAGAACCGGGCGATGCGGCTGAGCTTCTTTTCGTCCGCGCCCTCCAGCACGGCGCGGAACAGCTCGCCCGCCTCGCAGGCGCTGCCCACCAGGATGCCCTCCCGGTACTTCTGGATATTGGCTCGGGGCATATGGGGACGGCGTTTGAAGTATTTGAGATGGCCGTCCGATACCAGGTGGTTGATATTCCACAGCCCCTGCTGGGTGGCGGCCAGCAGCACGATATGGAAGCTGCTGCCCAGGGTATACCCGCTGGCCACCTCGTTGATCTTATCCAGGGTATCGGCGCCCTTCTTGGCCACCTCGTCCAGCATCTGCTGCAGGCAGAGGGCGGTGGCGGTGGCGTCGTGCACGGCGCGGTGGGCGTTTTTGAGCGATACGCCCAGACGCTTGCACACCATGCCCAGCTTGTGGGATTTCATATCCGGATAAAGCTTGCGGGCAAAGGTCAGGGTATCCAGCACCGTCCATTCGTGCTCGATCCCCTGTCGGCGCAGCTCGCTTTGCAGGATATTATAATCAAAATCGGCGTTATGGGCCGCGATGGGGCAATCGCCAATGAACTCCAGCAGTTTGGGCAGCGCCTCGGTGATGGGCGGCTGATCCCGGAGCATCTGATCGGTGATACCGGTGATCTCGGTGATCTTGGGCTTGAGCAGCTGGCCGGGATTGACCAGCACGCTCAGATCCTCGGTGACGTGGCCGTCCGCCAGCTTCACCGCGCCGATCTCGATGATGCGGTCGTTGCGGGTATCCAGGCCGGTGGTTTCAAAATCCAGCACCACGATGGGCGTCGAGAGCGGGCGCAGATCGTCGTTCTCGCTGCGCACCACCAGATCCTCGTCGGTCAGATAGCCTTCCACGCCGGGGATCAGCTTGATGCCGTTCTTTTTGGCCGCGCCAAAGGCTTCGGGGTACGCCTGCACCACGCCGTGATCGGTAACGGCGATGGCCGGATGACCCCAGCTGGCCGCCCGGGCGATCAGCGCGCTGGCCGAGGCCACGGCGTCCATGCTGCTCATCTGGGTATGCAGGTGCAGTTCGATGCGCTTCTCCGGCGCGTTGTCCATGCGCTTGGGCAGGTCAAACTTATTGATGGCGCTGACCATCAGCGTGCATTCATGGGCAAAATTATCATAGCGGCATTCGCCCTGCACCAGCACGCCCTCGCACTTTTTCAGCGCGTCGCACACATCCTGCACCGCCTTGCGCTGCTCGTCGGTGATGGGCGGCTGCTCGTCCTCCTCCTCCTTGCGGAAGCGGGGACGGTAGCGCAAAAACATTTTGCACCGGATGGTGCCGGTATAATCGGTCACGTTGAAGGAAACCAGCAGCATTTCGCCCTTGCTGATCTCCTTTTCCTCGTAATCCAGCCGCTTGCCGGCGATGACCACCGCGCCGGAATCGTTGTTGAGCTCGCTGATGGAAACGGGCTTTTCGGTGATGGGCCGCTTGCCGTATACCAGGCGGCGCTTCTTCTCCTCCCGCTCCGCCTGGCGCTGCTCGGCCAGCTCGGTGCGGCGGCGGGCCTCCTCCCGGCGCTGCTCCTGGAGCGCCTCCTCGGCCCGGCGCTCGCGTTCCATGCGGGCGGCGGTCTCCTCCCTGACGCCCGTAACCCGGCAGAGCACCTCGGTTTCCACGCAAAAGATATCATAGATCGCGCGGTTGATTTTATCCGTCAGATTGCGCGCCTTCAGGTATTGCAGAGAAAAATCGTCAGGCAGCTCCAGCACGATGCGGCCGTCCTCCGCCTTGTAGCGCATATCAAACTCCCAAGCGGAAAGCGCCGGATGCTGGCGCAGCAGGATGTTGTTGATCACATGGGCGTATTTATCGGGATCGGCCAGGTAATCCTCCTTGAGGGAGGGGCTGGCGATGCGCAGCGACAGGCGGATTCCGGGAAAGGCGGCCTTGAGGATTTTCTGCACGGCCAGGTATTCCTTATCCCCCGCCACCACGTCGCTGAGCAGATAAAAATAGGCATGCCGACTGCCGCGCTTATAGATCACGCGGTCCACCTTCAGCTTGCCTTTCATTTCGGGGACTGCCGCCTCCAGGCGGGCAATCAGCTCGTCATAGCTCATGGATCCATTCCTTCACGGCGTCGATGAACGCCTTTGTCAGATCGCCGGTCAGCTTGCGCACGTATTGTCCCTTGATGTACAGCGCGCCGCAGTTTTCGCCGCCGCACAGGGCGATATCGGCGTCCCGGGCCTCCCCGGGGCCGTTGACCACGCAGCCCATAACGGCGATGGTGATATCCAAATCCAGGTTGCGGAACTCGTTTTCCACCGCCCGGGCAATGGACTCGGAATCGATGCGGGTGCGCCCGCAGGTGGGGCAGGAAACAAACCGCACGCCGCGGCGCAGCCCCACCGCGCGCAGGATATCGATGGCCGCCTGGGCCTCCGGGATGGGCGAGCCGGTGAGCGATACGCGGATCGTATCGCCGATGCCGTCCAGCAGCAGCGCGCCGATGCCGATGGCGCTTTTGATGTTGCCGCTGCCCGGCAGGCCGGCCTCCGTGACGCCCACGTGCAGCGCGTAATCGCATTTGGACGCCGCCAGGCGGTAGGCGTCCACCGTGCGCCGCACGTCGCTGCTCTTGAGCGACAGCACGATATCCTCAAAATGCTGATCCTCCAGCATTTTGGCATGGCGCAGGGCGCTTTCCACCATGCCCTCCGGCGTGGGGCCGCCGTACCTGGCCAGGATGTCCTTTTCCAGCGAGCCGCAGTTGACGCCGATGCGGATGGGGATATGATGGGCCTTCGCCGCGTCGGCCACGCGCTTTACGTTGGCCTCGCCCCCGATGTTGCCGGGATTGATGCGCAGCTTGGCGATGCCGTTCTCGATGGCCCCGATGGCCAGGCGATGATCAAAATGGATATCGGCCACCAGCGGCACCGGGCTGCCGTCCACCAGGGCGCGGACAGCCTTCACGCAGGCCTCGTCATACACGGAAACGCGCACGATATCGCAGCCCGCCTGGGCCAGCGCCTTGATCTGCGCAAGGGTGGCCGCCACATCCCGGGTATCGGTATTGGTCATGCTCTGTACGGATACGGGCGCGCCGCCTCCCAAGGGGAGCCCGCCCACCGTCATGGCTCGTGTTTTCATGGTTTCTCCTCTGTCAGCCAAAGATATTCAGCACATCGCGGAAGGTAAAGAACAGCAGCACGCCCAACAGAAAAACATAGCCCGCCAGGTGGATATACGCTTCCACCCGCCGGTTGACGGGCCTGCGGAAGATGATCTCATAGAGCACAAACAGGATGCGGCCGCCGTCCAGCCCGGGGATGGGCAGCAGGTTGACCAGCCCCAGGTTGATGGAGATCACCATCAGCATATTGAGGTACCCCATCAGCCGGTAGGTCTGGGTCTGCTGGGCGATGACGCTGATCACGCCCACCGGCCCGCTCATGTTTTCCAGCCCCTCGCCCCGGGTAAACAGGTTTTTAAGGGCGTCCAGGATCGCGCCGCCCGCTCCGACGCAGACGTCAAAGGTATGGGACACCGTTTTTCCGAAGCCCTCGTGCTTCCAGACCGTTTCGGCCTCAATGGTCATGGTAACGCCGATCATATAGCGGTTTTCGGTGCTGATAAAATCAGGCTTCACCTGCAGCGTCACGGTTTCGCCGCCGCGCTCCACGGTCAGCGCCATCGGCTCCCGGCCGTCCCAGGCGTCGATCATCGCGGAAAACCGATTTTTGACCTCCTCGCCATCCACGGTCAGGATCACGTCGCCCGCCCGCAGGCCGCCCACATCCGCGGGCGAGCCCGCCTGCACGGACTGGATGGTAGTCACATAGCCGTCGCCCGCATAGGGCAGGCCGTAGCCCAGAAAGAAGCCCAGACCCACCACGAAGGCCAGCACAAAGTTCATGAACGGCCCGGCGAACAGCGTGATCAGCCGTTTCCAGGCGGGCTGCAGCTCCATGGCCCGGGGATCCATTTTGGCCGCCTCGCCGGTGGTATCGTCCTCGCCGTAAAAGGCGCAGTAGCCGCCGCCGGGGATCAGGCGGATCACATACTCCGTGCCGTTCTTTTTTCCGGTCCAGCCAAAAAGCTTGGGGCCAAAGCCGATGCCGAAGGCCCGCACGGGGATGCCGCAGGCCCGGGCGGCAAAATAATGCCCGGATTCATGCGCCGCCACCATGATGCCCAGCATCAGCAGCGCCAATAAAACATAAATGATCGTTGACATCGCTTTACTCCGCAGTCATTTTTTTCATGACGTCCTGCGCTTCCCGCCGGGCGGCGGCGTCGGCGGCATACACCTCTTCTATGGTATGCGCGGGCAGGCCGCCTATGCGCGCCAGCGTTTCGGTCACCACATCGCCGATCTGCATAAAGCCCAGGCGTCCCGCCCGGAAGGCGGCGTTGGCCTCCTCATTGGCGGCGTTGAGCATGCAGCAGGCCGCGCCGCCCGCCCGCAGCGCGTCGTAGGCCATGCCGATGGCGGGGAACCGCACGGGATCCACATCAAAAAAGGTGCATTTGCCCAGGGCGGCAAAATCCACCCGGGGCGCGTCGGTCTCGATGCGCTCCGGATAAGCCATGGCGTAGGCGATGGGCACCCGCATATCGGGCGAGCCCAGCTGGGCCAGCACCGCGCCATCCCGGAACTGCACCATGGAATGCACGATGCTCTGGGGATGGATCACCACCTGG
Source organism: uncultured Eubacteriales bacterium (assembly GCA_902787835.1). Classification (GTDB taxonomy): domain Bacteria; phylum Bacillota; class Clostridia; order Christensenellales; family Aristaeellaceae; genus SFMI01. Next base: position 18,244 of record CADAHU010000004.1, on the reverse strand, counting down.
ATCTGCTCGGGCCGGGCGTCAAAGAGCCAGCGGGCCTCGATGATCTCCAGGGCCTTGTTAAACATGCTGGCGCTGTCCACGGTGATCTTGGCGCCCATATTCCAGTTGGGATGGGTTAGCGCCTTTTCCAGCGTGGCGCCCTTCAGCTGCTCCAGGGTATAATCCCGGAATGCGCCGCCGGAGGCCGTCAGCAGGATCTTATCATAGGGATTGCCGGCCGCCGCCCGCAGGCACTGATAGATGGCGCTGTGCTCGCTGTCCACCGGGATCAGCGTGGGGCCGTCCGGCCCGTCCTGGCAGGCCGCCATCACGATCTGCCCGCCGGCCACCAGCGCTTCCTTGTTGGCCAGCAGCACGCGGCGTCCGGCCTGGCGGGCCGCCATCACGGCGGGCAGGCCCACCATGCCCACCACGCTGACCAGCACGTCGTCGCAGGGCACGTCCCGGGCGGCGCAGAGCAGGGCGTCGGGGCCGAAGCGCCAATCGCAGAAGCGGAGATCCTCCGGAATCTGCGCCTCCTCCGCCGTCATGCCGGTGAGCCCGGCCATCTTCGGCCGGAATGCGCGCACCTGCGCAAACAGCGCATCCGCCTGGCGGTGCGCTGTCAATGCGTTGATTTGGAAGCGCTGCGGGTGCAGCGCGGCAATTTGCAGCGCCTGGGTCCCAATGGAGCCGGTGCTGCCCAGAATATTGATGGATCGCATGGTTTTCCTTTCAATGGATCAGCGGCGATGGTGCTTGAGGAAATCCCGCAAATCCTCCATGGCGCGGGTCAGGCGATCCGCATTGGGCAGCATGACGATGCGCACGCGGATATCCTCCGTCCAGTCAAAGCCGCTGCCGGGGATCACCAGCACGTGCTTTTCGTGCAGGAACTTCATGGCCAGGTCATGGCCGTCCTCAAAATCATACATCTCCTGATCAAAGCCAGGGAACAGATAGAAGGCGGCGCGGTTCATCTCGAAGGTGACGCCCTCGATGGTGGCCAGTACGTCGGTGGTGGCCTTGCGCTGCTCGTAGAGCCGCCCGCCGGGGATCAGCATGGCCCGGGTGCTCTCGCTGTCCACCAGGGCGGCGGGGATCACCAGCTGGGTCAGGGCGTTGCCGCACAGGCGCATGGAGGCCAGCTGGGTAACGGCGTCCTTGATATCCCGCAGTTCCTCCCGGGGGCCGGAGAACACCATCCAGCCGCAGCGGAAGCCGCAGATGATATGGGATTTGCTCAGGCCGTTAAAGCTGATGCAGGGCACGTCCGGGGCCAGCGCCGCCAGGCTGTAATTGGGGATGCCGTCCATGACCAGACGGTCGTAGATCTCATCCGCCAGCAGCAGCAGGTGATGCTTGCGGGCGATATCGGCAATGGCCAGCAGGGTCTCCCGGCTGTACACCGCGCCGGTGGGGTTATTGGGGTTGATGACCAGGATGGCCTTGGTCTTGTCCGTCACCTTGCTCTCGATATCCGCGGGATCGGGATTCCAATGGTTGGCGGGATCGCAGCGGTAGAACACAGGCTTGCCCGCGCCGATATAGGCGTTGTTGCTCCACAGCGAATAGCAGGGCGAGGGCATCAGGATCTCATCCCCGGTGCACACCAGGGCGGTCATAGCCATGGAGGCCGCCTCGCTGACGCCGTTGCAGATAAAGATATCATCCGGGGTGATGCCGGTGATGCCGCGCCCGATATGATAGGTGCAGATCACGTCCCGGGAGAAGGGCATGCCCTTCATATCGCAATAGGGCACCGCCTCGTCGATATGCCGGGAAAGAGCGAAGCGCACGCTGTCGGGCAATTCAAAGCCGAAGCTGCCGGGGTTGCCGGTATTGAGCTTGAGCACCTTTTCGCCGCGCTGCTGCATGCGCAGCGCTTCCTCATACAAGGGGCCGCGGATATCGCTGTGCACCTTGGCCATTCTGTCAGAGCGTGGAATCATCAGGATCTCTCCTCCGCTTTTTCAATTTGTTTTTCAAACAGCATATCCCGCGCGCCAAAGGCCGTGGGATACATGCCGATGGGCGTATAGCCGTATTTTTCGTACAAACCCTTTTCGCCGCTCATCAGGTAAACCCTTTTGAAGCCGCAGCCCGCGGCGTATCGCTCCATCGCCTCCAGCATCCGCTGGGAATACCGATGGCCGCGGGCGGCCTCCTCCACGTACACAAAGCCGATGAAGGGCGAAAAGCCGTATTCCGGCGGCAGCTCGTCGTGGGCGGTAAAATTGCAGAAGCCCGCGATCCTGCCGTCGATGATCAGCGCCGCCACCCGTTCAAAGTCGCTGTATTTTCCTTCCCGCATTTCCCGGGCCATGTACGGCCCGGCGCGCCAGGGGCACCGCTCCGCGTATCGGATCAGGCTTTCCCATTCCGGGCGCTCCTTAGACAGGATCAGAACCTCGGTCATACCTCCAGCAGCTCCGCGCCCTCCACGCAGGCGTTCACCAGGCCCTCGATATCCAGGCAGCTTTCCGCCTTTTCCACATGATCCAGTTTGGGATGGGTGGCGGGATGCCGGGGGGTAAACACCGTGCAGCAGTCCTCATAGGGCAGGCAGCTGGTCTCGTAGGTGCCGATCTTTTCCGCAATGCGGATGATCTCGATCTTATCGTTGCCGATCAGCGGGCGGAACACCGGCATGCCGGCCACGGCGTCGGTGCAGCACAGGGCCTCGATGGTCTGGCTGGCCACCTGGCCGATGCTCTCGCCGGTGATCAGGGCGCGGGCGCCCTCCTTCTCCGCGATCTTTGCCGCGATGCGCATCATGAACCGGCGCATGATCAGCGTGCCGTATTCCTCGGGGCATTTTTCGTGGATGGTCAGCTGCGGCTCGGTGAAGGGCACCACATACAGGCGGATGCCGCAGCAGTATTCGCTGAGCTGCTTGGCCAGGGTGATCACCTTTTCCTTGGCGCGCTCGCTGGTATAGGGATAGCTGTGGAAATGCACGGCGCTGATCTCCACGCCGCGCTTGCCGATCATGTATCCGGCCACCGGGCTGTCGATGCCGCCGGAAAGCAGCAGAGTCGCCTTGCCGCCGGTGCCCACTGGCATGCCGCCCACCGCCTCGATCACCTTGACATACAGATAAGCGTGATCGCGGATCTCGATGTTCATCACATGCTCGGGCTTGTGGATATCCACGGTCAGCCCCTCGGTGTGGTGCAGGATATAGCCGCCGGCCTCCATGTTGATCTCCGGCGAGGTCATGGGGTAGCGCTTGTCGCTGCGGCGGGCGTCCACCTTGAAGGTGCCGGTCAGGCCCTGCATCATCTCGGCGGCCTTTTCGCAGATGGCATTGAAATCGGCCTTGTCCATCTCGATGGCCGGACACAGGCTGTGAACGCCAAACACCTTGCTGACCGCCGTCATGCAGGCTTCCATATCGGTCATATCGCTGACAAAGATGCGGGCGTCATGCAGCCAGACCTTGCCGCCGAAGGGGCGCACGGCCTGCTTGACGCGCTCCACCAGCGCATGCATAAAATAGGGCCGGTTCAGCCCCTTCAGATAAATCTCGCCATAGCGGATCAGGATCAGTTGACGCAAAAAATGTTACCTTCTTTCGTAGCGTTTGAGCATTTCAAAGTGGCGCGCGATGCAATCGGCGGCGTAATCGATCTGCTCCGCCGTGGTAAAGGGCGAGAGCGAGAACCGCAGCGCCGATTCCGCCACCCGGCGGGGCACCTGCATGGCGGTAAGCACGGTGGAGACCTTCTGCTTATGGCTGGAGCAGGCGGAGCCCGCCGCCACATACACGTGATCGGCCTCCAGGGCGTAGATCATGGTCTCGGAGCGCACCGGCACCAGGGAGCAATTGAGGATGTGCGGGGCGGCCAAAGGGCCATCCGGCTGCGGGCCGTTCACATAAAAGCTCTCCCCCGCGATTTCACGCAGGCGGTCATGCAGCCGCATTTTGTTTGCCTGCATGGCATTCTCCGCCGGATAGCTGCGGATGGCCTCCATCAGGCCCAGGATGCCGGGCACGTTCTCCGTGCCGCTGCGCAGGTTCTTTTCCTGGCCGCCGCCCAGTGCCCGGGCGGTGAGCTTCACCCGCTCGCCGTACACCAGCGCGCCGATGCCCTTGGGGCCGTGGATCTTATGGCCGGAAAGGGCGTAGCTATCCACGCCCAGGGCGCGCAGATCGATGGGCAGGCGCATGAACCCCTGCACGCCGTCCACATGCAGCAGCGCCTGGGGGCACAGCCTGTCCCGCAGGGCGGCGATCTCCCGGATGGGCATCACCGCGCCGGTCTCGTTGTTGACCTGCATCACGCAAATCAGCCGGGTATCGGGCGTCATCAGCGCCTCCAGGGCATCCATGCGCACCAGGCCCGCCCCGTCATAGGGGATCTCCTGCACGTCAAAGCCGTGGCCCCGCAGATATTCGCAGGGCACGCGCACCGCGGGATGCTCGCCCACGGTAAACAGCACCCGCCCGCCGCGGCGATCGCTGAGCAGGCTCAATATGGCCAGGTTATCGGCCTCGGTGCCGCCGGAGGTAAAGATCACCCGTTTGGCATCGGCATGCAGCCGGGCGGCGATCAGCTCCCGGCAGGCGGCAAGCTGCTTTTCCACCTGCACCGCCGGTGCGTACAGCGCGGAGGGATTAAAGTAGCCCGTCCGCATGCAGTCCCCCATCGCGCGCACCACGCTCTCCGTCGGCTGCGTGGTGGCGCTGTTATCCAGATAGCACTCCATCAGTTCACCTGATAGGCGCCCTGGGCGGCGTAGCGCTTGATCAGAGCGACCAGATCATCGCTGGCTTCAATGATGATGATGCGCTTCTGCTGATCCTTGCTGAAATAGAAGTAGAACAGCTGGGCGTCGCGGTTGACAAACCAGTTGCTGCGCTTGATGCCGGGCATATTGATATAGCGGTTGAAGGAGCCGGAGGCCACCAGGCCCATGGCTTCCACGTTTTTGACGTTCATGGTGCCCAGATTCTTGCGCTTTTTGTTGTTGAACACCTGGGCAAAATCCATCTGCCCGTTGGTGAAGGTATACTCATACTCGGTGCGGCAGCGGTCGCGGTACAAAAACAGGAACGCCGCGATACCGCCGGTAACCAGCATGGGCAGCACCACGCCCACCAGAATATCCACCAGGCCGTACTGGCCGATCACGGTCTGCAGCGACATGAAATGCATGAACGCCAGCACGGCGAACACGATCATCAGCACGTTGGCCAGGATATAGGAAACCGTCTCCACGCCCCGGTTGCGCCGGGTCGCCACCTCTTCCAGAAAATTGTCCATTGCCATATGCGGCACCTCCTCCGTTGTTCCTCGTTATTGTACGCGCACAAGCATGTGCTGCGCAAGTGTTTTCAAAAAAATCGCTTTCTCGCCCCAAATATCCAGCGCGGCCACGGCCCGCCCGGTATATTCCGCCGCGTCCTTCCGCGCCTTTTCCAGGCCGTACACCGATACCCAGGTGCATTTGTTCTCCTGGGCATCCTTGCCGATGTGCTTGCCCAGCTGGATCTCGTTGCCGGTCACATCCAGGATATCGTCGATGATCTGGAAGGCCACGCCCAGATTCTGGCCGTATTCCCGGCCCGCCGAAATCCGGTTATCCTCCGCTCCGGCCAGCGTCAGGCCCATCACCACGGGAGCGGTGAGCAGATCGGCGGTCTTGTGCCGGTGGATGTAATGCAGCAGATCGGCGTCGCCGCCGGTTTCCTCGGCCCGCAGATCGGCGCACTGCCCGGCCACCATACCCCGGGTGCCGCAGCGCAGCGCCAGCTCCCGCAGGGCCGCCAAGGCCCGGGGATGCCCGCTCTGGGCCATGGTCTCAAAGGCCAGGCTCAGCAGCCCGTCCCCCGCCAGCACCGCCATGCCCTCGCCGTATACCTTGTGGCAGGTGGGCTTGCCCCGGCGCAGATCATCGTTATCCATCGCCGGCAGGTCATCGTGGATCAGCGAGTAGGTGTGCACCATCTCCAGCGCCGCCGCGAAGGGCAGGGCCGGGGTGATATCGGCCGCCTGCAGGTTATACGCCGCCAGCAGCAGCACGGGGCGCAGGCGCTTGCCGCCCGCCAGCAGGCTGTAATTCATGGCGGAGCGCAGGGGCTCGGGCACGTCGGCAGGCACTGCGCCGCGCAGCGCCTCCTCGGCTGCCAGGCGGAAATAATCGTATTGCTCCTGGTAGCTCATGCCTCGTCCCCCTCGCGGAGCACGGTAAGCCGCTCCTCCGCCGCCGTCAGCTCTTTTTTAAGGCTTTCGGCCAGCTTTTCCCCCTGCTCGTAGGCCTTCAGGGTATCGGCCAGGGGCATGCCGCCGGCCTCCATCTGCTTGACCAGCTCCTCCAGCGCCAGCAGGCGCTCCTCAAAGCTCGCTTCCTTTTTCTCCGCCAAAGGGATCCCCCTCCTTTGTGGACAGCACGCGCACCTGGGCGTGGCCATCCCGGAATAAAATCGTCATTTCGTCCTTTGCCTGGGCGACACCGGTCACAGGCGCGCCGCCGCGCAGAGCGATGGCGTATCCGCGGTCCAGCGCCTGCCGCGGGCCCACCGAGCGCAGCTTGCCCGCAAGGGCCGCCACGCGCTGGCCCAGCAGCTCCAGCCGCTTGCTTTGGGCAGCCTCCAGCCGCTGTCGCAGAAAATCGGCCTGCTGCCGCATCTGCCGCACATGGTGCAGCGGCTGGCAGCCCTGCAGGCGCAGCTCGATGGCCTGCAGCGTTTGGCGCAGCTGCAGCGCCCTTGCCGCAGCCGCCCGCGCGCCGCGCAGCCGCAGCTCCCGGACGGTTTGCGTCAGGGCGTCCAGCTCGGGCACCGCCAGCTCCGCCGCCGCGGAGGGCGTGGGCGCGCGCATATCGGCGGCGTAATCGCACAGCGTGGTATCGGTCTCATGGCCCACGGCGGAAATCACCGGCACCGGGCAGGCCGCCACAGCGCGGGCAACGATCTCCTCGTTAAAGGCCCACAGATCCTCCATGGAGCCGCCGCCGCGGCCCACGATGATCACATCCACCCCGGGCACGGCCGCCACCCGGCGGATGCCCGCCGCCACGTCCTGGGCCGCGCCGTCACCCTGCACCTGGGCGGGTCGCAGCACCAGCGGAATGCCTGGGAACCGCCTGCCCGCCACCGTGCGGATATCATGCAGCACCGCGCCGGAGGCCGATGTGACGATGCCCACCTTGCGGGGCAGCAGGGGCAGCGGACGCTTGCGGGCGGCGTCGAAGAGCCCCTCCGCCGTCAGCTTTTCCTTGAGCTCCAGATAGCGCTGGTACAGTTCGCCCACGCCGTCCTGGCGCATGCCGTCGGCGTAAAACTGATACTTTCCGCCCTGCACGTAGAGCCCCGCCGCGCCGGATACCAGCACCCTCATGCCGTCTTGGGGGCGGAACGGAACGCCGTAGGTATACTGGCGGAACAGCGCGCAGTCGATGCGGCTCTGCTCGTCCTTCAGGGTAAAATACCAATGTCCCGAGGAGTACATTTTAAAATTGCTGATCTCTCCCCGCAGCGTCACCTGCTGCAGGATGGGATCGCTGGCCAGGGAACGGCGCACATAATCGTTCAGCTGGGAAACGGTAAGCGTTATGCCCTGCATGCGGCCTCCAGCGTGTTTTCCATCAGCATGGCCACCGTCATGGGGCCAACGCCGCCGGGCACCGGGGTGATCCACCCGGCCACCTGCTCCACGCCCTCAAAATCCACGTCGCCGCAGAGCTTGCCATCCACCCGATTGATGCCCACGTCGATCACCGCCGCCCCGGGCTTCACCATGTCGGCGGTGACGAACCGCGGCTTGCCGATGGCCGCCACCAGGATATCGGCCTGGCGGGTGATGGCGGGCAGATCGCGGGTATGGGAATGGCAGATGGTGACGGTGCAGTTTTCCCGCAGCAGCAAAAGGGAAACCGGCTTGCCAACAATATTGCTGCGGCCCAGCACCACCGCGTGCGCTCCGTCCAGCGCCACCCCGGCCTGCCTGAGCAGGTACAGGATGCCCTTAGGCGTGCAGGGCAGCATGCCGGGAGCGCCCTGGGCCAGCCGCCCGGCGTTCAGGGTATGGAAGCCGTCCACGTCCTTCAGGGCGCTGACGCGCAGCAGGGCTTCGGATTCGTTCAGATGCCCCGGCAGCGGCAGCTGCACCAGGATGCCATGCACCGCGGGATCGGCGTTCAGCGCGTCGATCTGCGCGTTCAGCTCCTGCTGGGAAGCGGTCTCCGGCAGATGAATCATGCGGGAGGCGATGCCCAGCCGCTGGCAGGCGCGCTCTTTGTTGCGCACATAGACGGCGCTGGCGGGGTCCTCCCCCACCATGATCACCGCCAGCTGCGGGATGATGCCCCGGGCCTTCAGCGCATCGCAGCGGGCGCGCTGCTCCTCCGCCAGCATTTCGGCGCAGGCTTTGCCGTTTAGCAGTATTGCACTCATGGACGCTCCTCCATCATGCGGTCGCAGCCGATCAGCGCCACGCCCGCGGCGTTGTCCCCCGCGTATTGACGCTGACCAAAGTACAGCCGAAGCCCCAGCCGGCGGCGCTGATTGATTTCGCACAGCATATCGCGCAGCAGCTGGGAGGACATGACCCCGCCGGTAAGCAGGGCGTCGGATATCCCGGTTTTCTCCCGGGCGGCGGAAAGCAGCCGCAGCACGGTGCGGGCCGCCAGGCTGAATACCTCCGCCGCAATGCTTTCCGGCGGCAGTTCGTTGTTTTTGATCCACTGCATCGCCCGGGCCTCGGCCCCCGAAAAATGGCAGCCGCCCGCCTCCATGCTGACCGGCAGCAGCGATTGCGCCTGCCCCTGCATGGCCAGCTTTTCCAGGTAGGGCCCGGCGGGGAAGGGAAGCCCCAGGGCCACGCCCACCCGGTCGATCAGCTGTCCGGCATGCAGATCCAGCGTGCCGGAGATCAGCTCCAGCGCGTCGCCCTGCATGCAAAGCACCTCGGTGGTGCCGCCGGACAGGTGCAGCGCCAGATAGCGGCCGCCTTTCAGCCCGCTGTCCTGCAGCGCCGCCCGCACATGGCCGCGCTGATGGGTGGTGGTCAGCATCGGCACGCCCAGCGTGGCGGCCGCCACCCGGGCGAAGGCCGCGCCGGACTGGAACACCGGCATATAGGAATCCTCCGCATCCCGGGGACGGACGGAAACGCATACGGCGTCGATGGTCCGCCCCTGCAGATCAGCCAGGGCCTTTTCATACAGATCGGGCAGCTGTCTTATATGCGCAAAAACGGCCTCGCTCTGGCGAAGGCCGCGTGCGCCCTGGGGAACGGGCAGCAGGGAACGGTGCGAGCAAATCACGCCTTCCTCTCCCGCCGCCGCCACCGAGGTGGTATAGCAGCTGGTATCGATCCCCAATACGGTCATGGGGTTTCTCCCGCTCCATCCTCGCTGCGGAGGATGGAACCCAGCACACCGTTGATAAAGCGGGCGCTGGCGGGCTCGCTGAAGCGCTTGGCCAGCTCCACGGCTTCGTTGATCGCCACCGAAGCGGGCGTATCGTGATCGAAGCGCATCTCGTAGAGGGCCACCCGCAGGATGCACAGATCCACCCGGGCAATGCGGTCGATCTCGCGGGTGGGGCTGAATTTTGCGATCAGCGCGTCCAGCTCCTCCGCATGGCTCTCCACCCCGGCAAACACCCGGTCGATATAGGCCTGATCATCGCCTTCCGGCTCAAAAGCGATCAGCGCGTTCAGGGTATCCTCTCCGCTGCCGCCCATCAGTTTTTCGTACACCAGCTGCATGGCCGCAGCCCGTGCGTTGGAACGCGCCATAATTCCTTATCCCCCGTTATTCTTCTTCCTGGGTATCGTTTTCGGTATCCTTATCGGATACGATGCGGCCCACCATATCGGCCATCTCGGTATGCTCCCGGGCGATCTCCTTGATGGGCGCATCCCGGTCAGGGATGCGGCGGTTCACCAAATCGCGCACGGCGTTGGCCTTGTTGCTGATGCCGCCCAGCAGCCCGCCCACCGCGCCGAAGGCGGCGATGAACAGCGTTTTCCAAAAGCCGATGGTCAGCAGCAGCGCGGCGATGGCCGCCCCGATCAGAGCGCACAGCAGCGCGCACTGGGGCGTGCCGGGCGTAAACAGTTTTTTCATATTCCCATTCTCTGAGGAATTACTCATCCTTTATCTCCTCCTCAGTTTCTTCTTCCGGCGCTTCCTGCGTCTTTGCAGGCTCCCCGTCAGATACGTCTTCGATCTCCGCTTCAGCCGCAGGCGCCGCTTCTTCTTCCGCCGCGGGGGCTTCCTCCGTTTCCGGCGCCTCGGTCTCCTCGGGCGGCGTCACCATTTCGGCCTCGGTGATCTGCTCCACCGGGGATTTCTTGGGATCGCGGCCAAAGATGCGCTGATGCATGGGGATCTTCTCTTCCGGTTTATCCTCGACCTCGGCCAGGGGCTCCTCCTGTCCAGGCTCGGGCGCGCCGGGCGTCTTATCCACCGATACGGTGATATTGTGCACCTCGATGCCCGAGGACGCGGCCAGATAGCGCTTGATCTGGGACTGCAGCTGCTCCACGGCGTGGGGAATGGATACGTTGCTGTTCATGGACACCCGCAGATCCAGATCGATGGAGCCGCGGTGGTTGTACACGTTCATCTCCTGCACGCGCACTTCCTTGTGGGTCTCCACGCATTTTTGGATCAGATTCTCCACGGCGGAAACGGCGATGCGCAATTCGCCCATCTCGTTGGGCTGGGTGATAAAGGCCTTGCGCCGGGCGGTATAGCGCCGCGCCACCAGGAAATTGACCACGCTGATGATCACCGCCACCGCGCCGGCGATGATCAGCGCCAGCGGCAGGCTGCGCATAACCAGGCTGTCGCCCAGATCGCTGCCGTAAAGCAGGATGCCGGCCGCCACCGATATGCCGCCCGTCACCAGCGTCAGCAGCGCGCCGAAGCGCAGGATCAGGCGGTCAAGCAATTTCATTTTCATCATAATTGCGCCTCCTTACAGAAAGCAAACAAAGCCGTACCCGGCAGAGGAGGAAAAAACATTATTCTCCCTCGCCCTCGGCAGGCTTGGTTTCCCCGATCTCCTCCAGCACGTCGTCCAGGGGATCGGCGGGGGCGGGCTCCTCCTCCGCGGGGGCATTCTCAGCCTCCGCAGGCTCCTCGGTCTCCGCGGGCTGCTCCGCCGCTTCCTCGCGGCTCAAAAGCGCCTGGCGCGCCTCGTCCTGGATGCGGGCGTTCTCCTCGCTGGTCAGGTGGGCCGATTCCAGGCCGCTCTGCAGCGCCTTCTTTTCGCGCTCAAAGCTGACGCCCTGCACATGCACATCCACCGTGACCACATGCAGGCCGGTCATGGTCTCGATGGCCTTGCGGACGTTCTCCTGCACCTCGGAAGCCACCTTCTGGATGGGGAATCCGTACTCCACAACGATATACAGATCCACACTGGTTTCCTCGCCGCCGATCTCCACCTTGACGCCGCGGGTAATGCTGCGGTTGCGGCTCAGGATATCGGAAAAGCCGCCGCTGGCGGACATACCGGCAATGCCTTCCACCTCGCTCGCGGCAACGCCGGCGATAATGGCGATCACTTCGTTTGCATATTTAATGGTGCCGCCGTTTTCCAGATCGAAATCCACATTGGTGGGCAGATTGTCTTTCTTGCTGGCCATGCAATGCACCTCCTTTACGATGTACAGATTATTATAGCAGATACGCGGCGATTTGGCAACTGCTACGTTTTTTGCGGTTCGGGGGCGGATTTTTGCTTGTCATTCGCCGTCCTTTGGTGTAGGATAAGCGCAGCGGAAGCCCCGCCCCATCATTATACGCAGGAGAAGCAAGCATGAACCGCCCCAATATCATCATGATCATGACCGACCAGCAGCGCTGGGACGCCCTGGGTACCGTCAACCCGCTGGTCATCACTCCGGGCATCGATTCCCTGGCCCGGGACGGCATATTCTTTGATCAGGCCGTATGCCAGTGCCCCATGTGCGTGCCCAGCCGCAACTCCCTGATGTTTGGCCTGTATCCCTCCCAGACCGGCGTGCGCAACAACCGCGGCGCGCTGCTGGATGAAAGCCGCCTGCCCGCCGTTCCCCTGCCCCAGCTGCTGCACGACGCGGGCTACTTCTGCGCGGGCTTTGGCAAAACCCACTGGAACAACACGCGCCCCGGCGGCATGGGCTCCCGGCGCGGCTTCGACGTGCGCGCCGAGGGGCAAAGCCGTTCCTCCATCCTGTGCGAGGAGGGCGCGGTGATGATGGACGACGAGGACGCCGAAGGGCTCAGGGCCTATTATGAGGAGACCGGCGAATTCGGCAGCGGGGAGGAAAACGCCCTGGGCTATATCGGCAAGCCCTCGTCGCTCCCCAAGGAGCACCACCGGGACGGCTTTATCCACCGCAAATGCATGGAATTCCTGGAGGATTACCAGCCGGACGGCAGGCCGCTGTTCCTGTATTTTTCGCTGATCAAGCCCCACGCCGGGTTCAATATCCCGCCGGAGTTTGAAAGCCTGTATAACATCAATGATATTCCCGATATCCCGGCCCCGCCCTGGGACGAGGAGCCCGATACCCACATCGCCGCCGCCATGAAGGTAAGCCCCTCGCTGCACGACGTGCACTACCAGCGCAAAGCGGTGCTGGATGGCCGCAGCCCGGAGGAAAAGCGCCGCACCACGCTGCGCTACTGGGCCAACTGCACCTTTATGGATGATTTTATCGGCAGCGTGCTGGAAAAGATCCGGCAAAAAGGACTGGATAAAAACACGCTGTTCGTGTTCCTTTCCGATCACGGGGAGATGCTGGGCGAGCGCGACGGCCGCTTCAGCAAATACTGCCTGTTTGATTCCAGCGTGCGCGTTCCGCTGATCCTGGCGGGCGATTATGTATCCGCCGCGCTGCACGGCACCCGGGACAGCCGCCCGGCCATGCTCACCGACCTGATCCCCACCCTGTGCGCTGCGGCGGGCATCGCCCCCGATCCGCGTCTGCCGGGCATCGATCTGCTGAGCGATTGGCGGCGCAGCGGCGCTTTCTGCGAGTTCCACGGCTGCGGCACCGAGCGCGTCATGCCCGCTCCGGCCTGGATGTGGCGCAGCGAGGATTATAAGCTGATCCTGTTCCGGGACGGCACGGTGCTGGATGATACGCCCCTGCGCGGCGAATTATACGATCTGAAAAACGATCCCCACGAATGGTACAACCGCTTTGACGACCCGGCGCTGGCGGAGGTGCGCAGCCGCATGACGCTGGAGCTGCTGGCCCACGTATCCTCCGCCTTTGCCCGGGGCCCCGCCTTCGGCGATTATCGGGGGCTGGAGCCGCTGACACGGCCCGATCAGGCCGGGAACACCCTGTAAGAAAGGATCTCCGCAGGCTTCTCCCCCGCCCGGTCCGTCTGGGCGTACACGCCGATCAGTGTGCCGGTGAAGCCCTTGCCCGCGTCGGCCTTGGTAAGCACCGGCACCACGGCGGCCCGGACGTATTCCCCGCCGTCCAGCGCGTAGGAAAGCGTATAATGCTTTTTATCCGCCTGGATCCTGAGCTTGATTTCCCCATCCGCCAGGGGCAGGCTGACGGGCGCAAAATCGCCGCCCTGGCGGTAGATCATCAGGCTATTCCGCCCATCGATCCGCTTTTTGCAGAAGGCATAATAGCCGTAATCGGCAATATAGATGCTCAGCCCGGCCTCGCTTTGATCAAAAGCGGGGTCGAAGCATATCCGGGCCTCCACCGTGCAATCGATATCCATCTGCCGCAGCGCCAGGAAGGCGGGGCTGCCCAGGGGATCGGACAGCTTTTCCGTGGCGGGCGTCAGCGCCAGGCGATCGCCCCGGAAATCATAATGCGCCGCGACGGGCCTGCGCACGGACAGCCACTGGGGCTGGCGGCTGGAAAAATCGGCCTGCCAGGGATTCAGCGGCTGCTGCGCCGCCGTCAGCGGGCCGTCGCATACCAGGTGGGATACGCCGTCCCCGATCACCGGCCACTCCTTCTCCCAGGTGACGGGCAGCAGGAAGGTTTCCCGCCCCAGATGGGAATACCAGCGGTCGTCCGGCCGGGTGGCCAGGTGCACCGTCCACCAGTTGCCGCGGCCATCCTCCACCAGATCGCCGTGGCCGCTGCAGGCCACGCCGGTGCCCTCGCTATAGCGGTTGGTGAGCAGCGGCGCGTCGCAGGACGTATAGGGGCCCCAGATCTCCCGGCTGCGGGCGGCAGTGATCATATGCTCAAAGGCCGTGCCGCCCTCCGCTGCCCACAGATAATACCAGTCCCCGATGTGATAAATATGCGGCGCTTCCAGCTTTTGGGGGCGGTCGTCGGCCATGCCGTGCCAGATCGCCCGCACGTCGCTGCGCTTATCCCCGGTTTTCGCGTCCACCTCCACCATGGAGATCGACTCCAGCCCCTCGGGGCTGCGCAGGTTGGTGGTATAATAGGCCTTGCCGCCGTCAAACAGAATGGAGGGATCGATGCCCTCGATATCCACCCGCACGGGATCGGACCAGCCGGTGGCGGGATCGGCGGACCAAACGATAAAGTTGCCAAAATCCTTCATTTTGGCGGTGACATAAAAGAGCCCTTCGTGCCAGCGGATGGTGGGCGCCCAGATGCCCAGACCGGCCCCGGCGATCTCCATGGGCAGCTGCTCCGGCCGCTCGATGCAGTTGCCGATCTGCCGCCAGTTGACCAGATCCCGGCTGTGATACACCGGGATGCCGGGGAAAAACTCAAAGGAGCTGGTAGCCAGATAAAAATCCTCCCCCACCCGGCAAATGCTGGGATCGGGGTTGAAGCCGCGGATGATTGGATTTTCGTACCGCATAATATCTCTCCCTTCGGTGATGGATCGGTTATGGATATAGTATCACAGTTCCTCCCGTTTGTCATGGACTCTTCAAAAAAAGCAGGCCCGCAGCGGCGTTTTTTATTGACCGCCCTATGCAAAATGTGTATAATATAAGCAAATCATTGATAAAAATGAAAAACGGAGGTACATCACCATGCTGATCGTCACCACAGAAAACATCGCCGGCAGGCAGCTGGAACCCCTGGGGATGGTCAAGGGCAGCACCATCCAGACCGTCAACGCCATCCGCGATATCGGCGCGGGGCTCAAAACCATGTTTGGCGGCGAGCTGAAGAAGTACAACGAGATGATGGACAAGGCCCGCCAGATCGCCACCGAGCGGATGGTGGAGGAGGCCCAGGCCCTGGGCGCGGACGCCATCGTGGCTGTGCGCTACGCCACCGCGGGCATCATGCAGAGCGCGGCCGAGGTGATGGCCTACGGCACGGCTGTGCGCTTCCGCTGAGCATTGCACACAGAAAAACGGCTGCCGCGCAGGAGTTGCGCGGCAGCAATGTTTTTGAGGCACAATCGGTAAAGGAGGGATCCTCATGCTGAGCACGGATGTGAATACGGCCCGGGAATGGGCGGAGCGGCTGCACCGGGGACAGAAGGACAAATCCGGCGCGCCCTACATCGGCCATCCCGCCCGGGTGGCCGGAAGGCTGCAATCCCAGGAGGAGCAGGTGGTGGGCTGGCTGCACGACACAGTGGAGGATACGGGCCTGACGCTGCGGGAAATCGAAGCGCAGTTCGGCCCGGAAACCGCCGCCGCCGTGGACGCCATGAGCCGCCGGGACGGGGAAGCATGGGACGATTACCTGCAGCGGGTCCGGCAAAACCCCACCGCCCGCGCTGTCAAAATCATCGATCTGATCGACAACAGCAATCTGACCCGGCTGTAACACGTGGAGATGCGCGACGTGCTCCGCCAGGAAAAATACAACAAAGCGCTGCAATACCTGATGAAATAATGCGCCATGCAGCAAGAAGGGACAGGATGATCCAGGGATCATCCTGCCCCTTTTTATTTATTCTTTGTGACGGAACAGCGCGTCACCGGAAGTTCGCGTCGATCAGTGTGCCGCTGATTGCGTTGAATTCCGCCCAGCTGGTATATTCTTCGCTTTGTCCCGCTTCCATAAACAGGATCTGCCAGACCGGGGCGAACACCATGCCATCCTGTTTGTTTTCGGCGCGGACAGCCACATAGGTCAGCGCCACCCGCTCAATGGATTTAATCTGGATGCTGTCCCGAGATTTTGCAGCCTCCGCGTAAAGACCGGTTACCGCCTGTTCGGGCGGGATCAGCTTTTCTGGGGTATACGCTTCCGCTCCGCGGGTATACGCGCTGGCGATATTGGCGTAAACAATGCCGCGGCCGGAAACAAACAGCGTGATCTGATGGCGTCCGTCGCTGATTTGATCCACCCCCAGCGGGGTGTACAGCAGGAAGTATCCTTCGTCCTCCGCCGTGGCGGCGGCGTAATCCTGGCGCGGCGCGTTGCTGTAGCCCTCCTCCCCCTCAAACCAGAAACGGTTATAGGCTTCTCCCAGGGTTTGGATCCGGTCCAGGCTCATATCCAGCTTCCAGGCCAGCGCATAGCCCTGCAGCCCCAGCTTATCAAAGAGCTCCTCCGCGGCGCGCTGCGCGTCCGCCAGAGTGAGGTTTGTCAGCTGATCGCGCTCAAAGGAAACGCCCTTTGTAAAATCCGCACGCCCGGTATGCACCTGGGCGGCCATGTACGCGATGCTCTGGGAAAGCGCCCGCTTGGGCAGCATCATGGGCTCGATATCCGGCGTGTATTCCTCCCGTTCCCGCCAGTTGTAATCAAACAGCTCCTCCGAGTATTCCAAGTAGCAAACAGCTTCCGGGCTGACGGACAGCTCCGCATGATCGTTGAAGGTGAAGCTGACGCCCTTCTTTGCCCTTTCTTCCTTTGCGATACCGGTCCGGTTGAACCATTCCGGCTGCACGATTGCCGTAAAGTCGCTTTCGGTCGCCTGGTACACGGGCACGGTGCCATTTTCCCGATAGGCTTCGGGCACCAGAATTTCATACCCGGTCTGCTGCGCGGCTTCCGCAGGCGCCTGCGCGGGCGCTTCCGTCGCGGCGGTTTCCGCCAGGATGGCCGGCTGGAAGCTCACCGTCCAGGCCTGCCCCTCCGCCGGATCATGCTCGGCCCTCCCCGCTTCCGTCCATTCGTCCACATCGATATACATCTCCATCTGATAGACGGTACCGTCCTCCAGCGCGTAGCCGCCCGTCTCAAAGGAGAAGGTGAGGCTCCCATCCTCGTTCCGGAGGTTATACATGCCCGTATCCCCCACGTACACCATGGAGCCGTTGTCCACGCCGATCCTTTCGGGCGCGCAGTCAATGGACAGCATCCGCCCGCCTTTTTCCTTTGCCTGGCGGATCAGGGACTGCGCTTCGTCCCCCTGCATCACTTCTTCCAGCAGCCATCCGTCCGCCACATCCATGGGAATCAGAACATCCTGATCATTGGTCACGCGGGCGGTGCCGACGGCATAGATCCCCCGGTCGCGGTAGACCACTTCATCCAGCGTGAAATCAACGCCGCCAAGGGTAAAAGTTTCTCCGATCCGGGCGATTTTTCCGCCCTGCAGCCAGGCTCCGTAATCATGCCCCCAGTGCTGGTCAAAGAACGCAGCCACCTGGGAGGAGAACAGCGCGTAGGCCGTCCCCATCATGGCAAGTCCCAATACGATCGCCAGTATCAATGCCAACGAGATTTTTCTTTTCACAGGTTCTTCTCCTTTCGCTTGCGCAAGCACCCGCTGCGTCAGCCAGGGATCGGCCTGCACGTGGGAAAGGGAATGATCAACCGCCTTTTGCACTCTTTCCTGTTCCTCCCGCAGGGTCATGGATCCTCCCTCCCTTCCAATGCAAAGCGCAGCTTTTTCCTTGCGCGGTTCAAGCGGCTGCCCACGGCCTGCCGGGAGATGCCCAGCGCCTGGGCCGCCTCCTCGCAGGTCATGCCCTGCAGCCAGCAGAGCAGTGCCGCCTCCCGGAGCCGGATGGGCAGATTCATGATCTCCGTGGTCAGGCAGTCATCCGCCGGGTCGGCGGGCGCGGGCCGCTCCGTTATCATATCCAGCGTCACGTTTCGATCCACATGCCTGAACCAGCCGGATCGATACACGTTTTTGCAGCAGTTAATGGCAATGCGCGTCAGCCAGGTCTTTTCCGACGCCTCCTCCCGGAAGGCGTCCAGATTCCTGTATGCCTTGATAAACGTTTCCTGTACAGCGTCCTTCGCCAGGTCTTCATCGTGCAGATAGAGCATGCACAGCCGCAGCAGGGGAAGCTGATACAGGGTTACCATGCGCTCGATCCTTTGCTCTCTCCTGTCCGGGCCCGTGACAGTTTCCATGGCAGCCTCATCCCCTTTCACCCATTAGACGCATGATACCAGAGAAAACGCAACGCTGCAAAAAGTTTTTG
>CADAHU010000003.1 GCA_902787835.1 uncultured Eubacteriales bacterium | reverse complement strand
TCCGTCCTGCCGATAAAATAGAACGGCCTGGCAAGATCGATCTCTCCGGCGTCCGCCACCTTGCACACCGTCAGCGCGTGCTCCAGCCGCAAAAGCTCCATTGCGTTTCCTCCATTGCTCCAGCATCCTTATGCATCCAGCGCCGCTCACAGCAGCTTTTTGTTCTTTTTGCGATCCAGCAAAGCCTGGGCGGTATCGGCAGGCGCGGGCGCGGCGGGCTTCGGCTGCTCCCGGGCCGGCTTGACAGCCGCCGCGGGCTGCGCCTGGGGCTTTGCGGGCGCCGCTTTGGGCGCGCGCAGCTTCTTTTCCAGCCAGGCGTCCCAGCCCAGACGGCGCATGGCGATATCCAGCAGCAAAAGCGCCAGCAGCGCCAGCAGCAGCGGCCGGGTCAGCTCCACCCGCCGGGAAGCGCCGGGCACGGCGGCAGCCAGCAGCTGCGCGGGATCGGTATACACCGTGCCGCCGGTCATGGCAGCCAGGCGTTCCAGCGTGCCTGCGCCGTCGGTCTGGCGCAGATCGTATTCCCGGGAATATCCGGCCACCGCGCCGCCCTCCATGACCCGCAGCAGATCACCCTGGGCGTCAAACTGCTCCGCCCGCAGGGCGTACGCGCCCTCCTGATCGGCGGCCAGCGCGCCGGTATAAACGCCCTGGGCGGTCTCGGTCAGCTGGATGCGCTCCTGGCTGCCGTCGGGCAGCAGAGCGGTGACCCAGGTATCCAATCCGGAGGCTTCCTCCGGTGCGGTATAGGTCACCCGCATGCGGCCATCCTCCCGCTGAGCGCTGACCGAACCGGACCGCTCCTCGGCGGGCAGCACAAAGGCCGCCATGCCGCCATAAAAGGCCGCCGCGTCGCTCCATTGCAGCAGCTCCGCCGTCCACGCGCCGCGGCTGTCGCCCATAAAGCACAGCACCTTGCCCGCGCCATACTGCCACCAGGCCAGGAGGGGATCCTCCCGATCGCTGACCAGTTCCACCGTGGACAGGTCCTTTTCTGTGACCGCCAGATAGCCGGTCATCCGCGGGAAGCCGGAAAAATCGGTCAGGCTCGATTCATGAACGATCACCGGCGTAAAGGCCCGGTTCTGCACATACGCGCCGGAAACCAGATAGGTTTCCTTTGTAAAGATCTTGGGCAGGTTGTCAAACTCGTTGGCGGCATAGGCGCGGCCGCCGCCCAGCACCGCCAGGCCCCGCAGCAGGCGCTGATCCGCGCCGCTGCCCACCGCCACGGTGGTCAGGGTGATGCCGCTGGCCGCCATCTCCTCCACCAGGCCTTCGTAGCCCGAATCGCCGGGCTCGCCGTCCGTTAAGAAGATCACGTGCTTCTGGGCGGCATCGCTGTCCCGGAGCGCCGCCAGGGACTCGTACAGCGCGGTATAAAAGGCTGTGCCGCCGCCGGGACGGATGGTGCCGATCTGGCTTTGGATGGCGGCAACATCGGTCACGTTCTGCAGGCCCACCACCCATTTGGCGGCGTCGTCAAAGGTGATCACGCCCACCTGGTCGTTTTCGGTCAGCACCTCGCAGGCGCGCATGGCGGCCTCCTTGGCCAGCTCCAGCCGGGTGGTGCCGAACATGCCCTCGGTCATGCTGCCCGATTTATCGATGACCAGCATCAGCGCCAGGGAGGGCAGCTCCAGCTTGCTGCGCACGTCGATGGTAACGGGCAGCATCTCCTCCAGATCGGTGCCCCGGTAACCGCCCAGGGCATAGCTGCTGTCGCCGCCAATGACGGTCAGCCCGCGGCCCAGGCTGCGCCCCTCGGCGTCGGCGGGCAGGGCGGAGGGCTGCACGGTATCGCAGTCCATCCCGGCGGCGGTCAGCATGGCGGCCATCTCGCTGCCCTCGCCCGCCTTGCCCTCCGCCAGCAGAATGCGCGGCGCGCCGCTGACGGTGATATAGGCCCCCAGGCTGTCGTTGCGACTCACGGTATCGCCCTCGGCGATCAGCCGGGCCTCATAGGTGATCACCCCGGGTACCGCCGCTGTATCCCGGAAAACAAAGGTATTTTCACCCTTGCGCAGCGTCACCTGCCGGGTATCCACCGCACGGCGATCCTGGCTGAGCACCAGGGTGGCAGTGGTATCCAGGGTGGAATCCACCTGCACGGTCACAGAGAACGCCTGGCCCGCGTAGGCCGCGGCAGGCAGGGTAATTTGCGAGATCTGGGCATCGGCCGCGCTCTCAGGCGAAAGGGGCAGCACGTCCACCGGCACACCCCGGGCCGACAGCGCTTTGGCCGCCGCCGATACATCGCCGGTCTGGCCGTCCGAAATCACGGCAATACGGCCGCCGCCATCGGAGGGAAGCAGCGCCCCGGCCAGCGTCAGCGCGGCGTTCAGATCGGATTCTCCGGGATCCACCGCCGTGCGCACGCCGGAAAAGGCCGGGCTGTCCCCCAGCGGAGCCTCCACCATGGCGTCGCCGCCAAAGGCGATGACCCCGGCGTCGGTATTCTGATCCTTGCCATTGAGGGCGGACTGCACGCTGGCCGTCACCTGGCCCTGCATGGCGCGCAGGGAATCGGAGGCGTCGGCCAGGATCCACACCGCGCCGCGGCCGCCGGGCAGCGAAAGGGAAGGCGCTGCCAGCGCCAGCACGCACAGCAGGATCAGCAGGCAGCGCGAGGCCGCCGCCACCCGATGCGGACCGCGGCTGCGATGGGCAATATACAGCGCCAGCGCCAGGCACGCCGGCAGCAGCGCCAGCGCCCAGGGGCGCAGGAATTCAACCGACACGGCGGCTCACCCCCCATTCCACCAGCAGCAGCGCAAGCAGCGCCAGCAATACCCAGTGCGTCAGCTCCATGCCCGCCGGGGCCGTGCCGCCCAGGGAAACATCTCCCGTGGCCGGGCCCACCTGGCGCACGTCGCTCTCATCGGTATCCATGTGCATTGCAAAGGGCAGGCTGCGCACAGCGCCATCCGCATAGGCGTATTCCAGGGTATAAACGCCCATCTCGCCGGTATCCTCCAGCGCGCCCTCCGCCGGCAGCGTCCGGCCCGAGGGCGTGATCACCCGGGCATGCTGGGCGCGGACATCGGCGGGCAGCGCAACGGTCTGGCCGCAGACGCCGTCCGCCAGCGCGCTGCGGGCGTCGGGCAGCAGCCAGGAAAGCAGGTTCTGGATCAATACGGGAAAATCGCCCTTCAGGGGCAGATTGCTGTCGTGCAGATCAAAGCCCAGCACGGCGGCCCGGCGGCCATCGGCCTCCGCCGCCGCAAGCAGTGTTTTGCCGCCCAGGGTCAGCACAGGCTCACCGCCCTCCAGGGGCGTGCAGCGCCGCAGGGCGATATCGCTGAGCGAAAGGTTTTCGGTGAGCCGCCCGGCCAGATCGCCGGCTCCCGCCCGCAGCGCGCCGGAGGCGGAGGCTGTCTCCCCGGGCGAAACGCCCAGCACGGTGCCCGTTGGCGCGACGCACAGCAGCATGCCCGTTTCGGGCAGCGTTTCGGGCAGCGCGCCGTCAAAGATAAACAGGTCAATATCGGTCAAATCAGAAATCTCCTCCACGGAAGCGCGCAGCAGCGTCAGATCGGCGCGCAGGGAGAGCGCTTTTTCCAGGAACAGGTTATCCCCGCAGAGCACCGCCCGGTAGGAGGCGGCGGAGCGGGCGGCATACCAGCGGCTGTCGTCGGCGGCCAGGGCATCCTCCCCGGCGATCTTCACCTGCACGGTCCGCGCCCCGGCGGGCGCCTGCAGAAGGGCGGAAACGGTCTCCCCCGCCCCAGCCTCCACCGCGGCCATATCGCACAGATTGCCGTCTGCATAGCATTCCAGGGTCACGGAAGCCGCGTCCCCATAATTGGCCACGCGCGCGAAGGCCTGGCCGCCCTCGCCCACCGAAAGGGAGAGCAGGGCGCGGTTCTGCGCCGGCTGCCCCACCCGGATCACCTGGGCGTCCGCGCCGGCATAGGTATCGGAGAACACCAGGATGTTGAGCCCGTCGATATCCCGGGCCATGGCCTGGGCCAGGGAGACCGCCGCGGGCAGATCGGCCCCGCCGTTGCCCGCCCTCAGGCCGTCGATCACCGCCCGGGCGCGGGAAAGATCCGCCGAGCGGGACAGGGCGATATTCGCCTGCGCGCCGGCGGCCAGCACGGTCACCCGGTCGCCCGGTTCCATGCTGTCGATCAGCGCATCGGCCCGGCGCTGGGCCTCCTGGAGCCGGGATTGGCCGTCCTCCACCGTCTGCATGCTGGCGGAAAGATCAAAAACAAACACCGTTTCGCCCCGGACGCCGCCGCTGACCGCGGGCCGCATCAGCGATACCGCCAGCAGCGCCGCCAGCGCCAGCTGCAAAAACAGCAGTATATTCTTTTTCAGCTTTTGGAAGGGCCGCATGGCCTGCTGCTCCTGGACCGCCCGCTGCCATAAAAGCAGGCTGGGCACGGTATGCGATTCGCTGCGCCGCCTGAGCAGGTACAGCGCGGCGATCGCCGCCAGGCTGAGCAGGGCCCACGCCCCCGCCGGATGAAGCCAGTGCATACGCTCTCCTTATGCTTCCACAAGGCCCGAGGCGGACAGCGCCCGCAGGGCCTCTTTTTCCAGATCCATATCCGATGTGAGCCGCAGATAGGGCATGCCACGGCCATGGCAGAAGCGCTCCGCCCCCCGCAGCAGATCGCTTAGCGCCCTGTGATAGCTTTCCAGCAGGCTGCCGGTAACGGACAGCTCCCGCTCCTCGCCGGTCTCGCTGTCCACCAGCCGCACCATGCCCTGCAGCTCCGGGTTCATCTCCCAGGGCGAGAGCACGTGAAGCAGCGCAGCCTCCTGCCTGCGGTACTGCAGGCTTTGCAGCGCCTTTTCATACCCGTCCGGGCTCATCAGATCGGTGATCAGCAGGCTGATGCCCCGGCCGGGCCGCAGGGGCAGCCGGGCGATATCGGCGCACAGCCGGGTTTCACCGGCGGGCGTCAGTGCGTCCAGGAACTCCGCCGCCCGCATATATCCCGCCCGGCCGGACAGGCTGGCGGAATGCCGCTCCCCGCCGCCCAGGGCGTACATCGTTACCCGATCGCCGCCCCGCAGGGCCAGGTAGGCCAGCAGCGCCGCCAGATCCCGGGCAAAGGGCCATTTATCCCGCTCTCCCATGGAGGCGCTGGCGTCCACCAGCAGGTTCACCTGGGTCTCCTGCTCCTCCATAAAGAGCTTTAGGAACAGCCGGTCAAACCGGGCGTAGGCGTTCCAGTCCAGGCGGCGCAGATCATCGCCGGGGGCGTACTCCCGGAAATCCGAGAACTCCACCGACGTGCCCAGGGCCTTGGAGCGCCGGAGGCCCCCCGCGCCGCCCTGGGCCGGGGACCGGGCCGTCAGCCGCAGAGCGTCCAGCCGGTGCAGAAAACCGTCGCTGAGCATCAGTGCTTGCCCTCTTTCAGCAGTTCGTCAATGATATCATCCGGCGTGCGCCCCTGGGCCATGCCCTCAAAGTTCAGGGCGATGCGGTGGCGCAGGCAGGGCTTGGCCAGGGCCTGGATATCCTCAAAGGCCACGTTGAACCGCCCCTGGGCCAGGGCGCGGACGCGGGCGGCGCTGAGGATGGCCTGGGCGGCGCGGGGGCTGGCCCCGAAGCGCAGGTACTGCCGGCTCACCGCCGGGCTGGTTTCGATCTCCGGATGGGTGTTGAGGATCAATTGCAGGGCGTACTGCTGCACCGCCTGGGCCACAGGCACCTGGCGGGCAATGGCGCGCAGGCGCAGGATATCGGCCCCGTCGGCGGCCTTCTGGGCCTGCTGCTCCTCGCCGGTGGTGGTCAAATTCACGATGGCGTCCAATTCCGCCAGCGTGGGGAAGGGCACCAGCACCTTAAAGAGGAAGCGGTCCAGCTGGGCCTCGGGCAGGGGGTAGGTGCCCTCCTGCTCCACCGGGTTCTGGGTGGCCAGCACAAAATAAGGCTCCGTCATGGGGCGGCTGACGCCGGCCACCGTGACGGCATGCTCCTGCATGGCCTCCAGCAGGGCGCTCTGGGTTTTGGGGGTGGCGCGGTTGATCTCGTCCGCCAGCACGATGGAGGCAAACAGCGGGCCGGGCTGGAAGCGGAACTCGTTGCCGCGCTCGGTCTTTTCGATGATGTTGGTGCCGGTAATATCGGCGGGCATCAGATCGGGGGTAAACTGGATGCGGGAAAAGGGCAGATCCAGCACCCGGGAGAGGGTGCGCACCAGACGGGTTTTGCCCAGGCCGGGCACGCCCTCCAGCAGCACGTTGCCGCCCGCCACCAGCGCCAGCACCATGGCCTCCACCACGGCCTCCTGGCCCACGATCTCCTTGGCGATCTCGGTTTTGATATTCTCCAGCTGTCCGCGGAAGGACAGGATTTCCTGTTCAGTGGGCATCGTTTTGTCTCCTTTACTCCGTCAGCGCGGTAAAATAATCGGTGACCCATTGCCGGGCGTAATCCGGCAGGGCGGCCTCCTGGGCCTGGCGCACGGCGGCGGCCTGATACTCCGCCACCACCTGATCATAGGGCACATCGCCGGAGGCATCGCCCAGGCCCGGGCCCAGCGTCATCTCGCTGAGCTGGGCGTCCGGGTCCACCTGGCCGGTGCTCTGGCTGACCTCGCCGCCATCGCCCAGGCGGGTGGGATCGTAGATCGTTTCATATTGACCCAATTTGTAGCGGCCTTTCTCCCGGCCCGGGCCGCCGCTGCCCGGGGAGCCGCTGCCGGCGCTCTCCTGATTGGTGCTGCCCTGGCCCGCGCCGCTCCCGGCGCCCTGACCCTGGCCTTGCCCGGCTCCCTGGCCCTGACCTTGTCCCTGGCCTTGTCCTTGACCTTGGCCCTGTCCTTGACCCTGACCCTGGCCTTGGCCCTGTCCGCCCGCCATGGCGCGCGCGGCCTGCAGGGCGGCGCTTACCTTTCCGGAGGAGAGGCTGGACGGGGAAAGCTGGGAGAGAGCCTGGGCCGCCTGGGCGCTGTTGCCCTGGGACAGGGCGTTGGCCGCCGCCTGCAGGGCGTTGGCCGCGGCGGCGTTCCCGGCTGCTGCGTTCTCCGCCGCCTGAGTCATCTGATCGGCATCCTGCTCCGTCATTTGCTCCAGCGCGTTTTCCAGCGTCTGAGCATCGCCGCTCTGCAGCGCCTGGGCCAGGCTGTTCAGCCCGGCCTGCCCCAGGGCCTCCGAGGCCGCCGCGCGGCTTTCGCCCAGCCTGCGCTCCAGCGCCTGCTGGGCCTGGCTGATATCAGTGAGCGCCTCCCGGGCGTCCCGATCCTGCCGCAGCTCCCGGGCCAGATCGCCCAGCAGCCGGCGCAGCTCCTGCACGGTATCGGCGTCCATCGCCTGCTCATCGATCTGCTCCGCCGCCTGCTCGATGGCCTGAGCGGGCTTCTCCATGGCCTGGCGGAAGCGGTTCTGCGTCCGCAATACCTCATCCTGGGGATTGGGGATCAGCAGCAGCGCCAGGCAGGCCGCGGCGCAGGCAGCCGATGGGATCAGCGCCCGCTTTTCCGCCCGCAGGGGCATGGCGCGGCGCACATCCAGCGCTGCCAACGCCCGCAGGGCGTCCTTCCGCTGCAGATCGGCCATCGCGTCCTGCCGGTCTCCCAGGCTCAGGGCGGTCTGCGCCCGGGCCATCAGCCCGCAGCCATCGGCGGCCCGGGCGGCATCCAGCAGGGAAACCGGCCAAAGGAAGCCCGCAGCCATGCCCAGCAGCGGCGCGGCGGCGCAGCAAAGCAGCAGCGCTCCCCGCTGGCGCAGCGGCGTCAGGAAGGAGGCCGTCAGCACAGCCGCGGCCAGCGCCAGCCCCGCCAGCAATCCCCAGCAAAGGCCGATCACGCCGCGCCGCAAGCGCAGACGGCGGCGCGCCGGCCCCAGCGCTTTTTTCATGCCGTTTTTCCTTTCCGGACGCGCTCCCGGCGGGGCCGCACAAAGCAGGCCGCCAGCACATCCAGCACCAGCCCGGCCCCGGCCATAAAGGCCATCGACGCCCAGGCCATGCCCATGAAATCCATATAATCGTACAGGTTATAGATGGCGTAGCTGTAATTGCCCATGGTGCCGCGCAGAAGGCCGGTCTGGGCGGCGATCAGCGACATGAGCCCCAGCGCGGGATTGATCACAAAGCTGATCAGATGCAGATCCGCCGCCTGGGCGGGATCCACCGCGGGAACGCCGCCGTAATAGCTGCTGGACATGGCGTCATAGGCGGTGACCACGTTGCTCAGATCGCCGATCAGCGGGATCAGCGTTACCAGGCCGATGGCGAACACCGCCAGGTAGGCCGCCACGGTGGCGGCCACGGTGCGCCGCAGCAGGGCGGAGCACAGCATGCCCACGCTGAGCATGGCGAAGGCGGTGACGCCCAGGAAAAGCAGCCCCACCAGCACCTGGGACAGCGTCATGCTGCCGGTGATCAGCACCAGGCACATGGCGGGCAGGGTAAAGAACACCAGCAGCAGCATGAGCCCCAGGCTCTCCAGCAGCTTGCCCACCACGATGCCCAGGCTGCCCGTATGGGTGACCAGCAGCAGGTCCAGCGTCTGCCGCTCCCGCTCGCCGGAGATGGCCCCGGCGGTCATGGCCGGGGTAACCAGCAGCAGCAGGAAAAACTGGAAGGCCAGCATATAGGCGTAGCCCTCCTGGCCCTGGCTCATGGTATAGATGGACAGGGTGGGCTTGAGGAAGCTGCCAAAGGACACCAGCAGGCCAAAGATCAGCACCGCCAGGCCGTAGAGCGTCAGCAGCCACGCGGTGCGCGCCGAGCGCATGCGCCGCCGGGCAGAGAACGCCAGGATGGGATTAACCGTCATCGCGGGTCACCTCCATAAACACCTTTTCCAGATTCATGGGCGGGCGGTGGAAGCCGCACACCGGCACATGCCCCTCCAGCAGGGCGCGCAGCAGATCGGCCATGCCGCCCTCATCGCCGCCGAAGGCCACCAGCAGCGTGTTATCCTCATCGCCGCGGCTGATGCCGGTGACGCCGGGATACTGCTTGAGCAGGGCGGCGGCGGCCTCGACGGCCGAATCATCCCCCGGCAGCAGCTGCAGATGGATATCGCTCTGCCCGGTCATGCGGCGGGAAAGCTCCTCCACCGAACCGGAGAACACCAGGGAGCCGTGATCGATGATGGTCAGGCTGTCGCACATCTCCGAAAGCTCGGGCAGGATATGGGAGGAGATCAGCACGGTCTTGCCCATGTCCTTTAGCGTCTTGAGGATGCCCTTCATCTCCGCCCGGGCCCGGGGGTCCATGCCGGAGGCCGGCTCATCCAGGATCAGCAGCTTGGGATCGTGGATCAGGGCGTGGGCCAGGCAAAGCCGCTGCTTCATGCCACGGGACAGCACATCCACATAGGTATCCCGCCGGTCGGACAGGTTGACCAGCTCCAGCAATTGATCGATCATGCGCATGCGGTCCGCATGGCCAAAGCCGTAGCAGCGGGCGTAAAAATCCAAATATTCCCAGGCCTTCAGGTGATCGTACACGCCAAAGAAATCGGGCATATAGCCCACCAGCTCCCGCACCCGGCGGGGGTTCTGAAGCACATCCACCCCATCGATCACCACGGTGCCCGATGTGGGGCGCAGCAGGGTGGCCAGGATGCGCATGGTGGTGGTTTTGCCCGCGCCGTTGGGCCCCACAAAGCCGTGCAGCTCGCCGTCGCTGATCTCCATGCTCAGCCGGTCCAGGGCGGTAAACGCGCCGTAGCGCTTGGTCAGCTCCTTGATTTGCAGCATTACAGCATCCTTCCTTCCAGCGTCAGCGCGGGGTTATAGATCTCGCTGTTCGCGCCGCCCGTGCCGGGCATCAGGCGCAGGTACAGCCGCCCGTCCTCATCCAGGCACGCTCGCAGCGTATCGCCGTCGATGGCGGCGGGGAGGGCGCTGTACGCGATCTCCAGCCAGCTGCCGGCGGGGGCGTTATACAGGTACAGCCGGGGCTTGGCGCCATAGCTCTCGCAGGTGAACTGCGCCTGATCGATGGTCAGGCTTTCCAGATCGATGGCCGCGCACTCTCCCAGGGCGAAGCACAGCGCGGGCTCATCCCGCAGCGCAAAATAGGTATAATCCTGCAGCGACTGGCTGATGGAGGCGGGCTTGCCCTGGCCGTTCAGCTCCGCGGAATAGGCCGGGATCATGCCGCGGTTCAGTCGCACCAGGCCATCCGCGCCCACGGCCTGATAAGCGATTTCGGTATCGATCACCGCATTGTACGCCATGCGCCCCACGTTTTCCCCGTTGATCAGCAGCTGGGGCCTGGGCACCTGATCGCTGAAGGCGACGTAATGGAAGGCCGCCCGCTGGTTCCATTTGCCCTGGCAGCTTTCGATCATATTGCGCTTGAAGGCCATTTCACCGCTGACGGCGGCGTCATAGCCGTTGGGATAGAGGGCGGAGGAGACGATGGAATAGGTCTCGGCATACCCGCCGGGCACGATCTCCCCCGGATAGGCCGTAACGCTGTCCCCCGTGGCGGTGCGCTCCGGATTCTCCAGGATGGAGAAGGCATGGCGCGCCCCGGGCTGCAGCGCGGGCACCGGGCAGAAGCCCTGGTTGGTAAACACATAGCCCGCATCCAGCGTCAGATCGGAGCCGTTGACGATCTCGCCGTGCAGGCCGTCCTGCTCCCACCAGATGGTGGCGGAAACCGGACAGGCAACGCTCTGGGCGGGCTCCGCAAACAGCGTATGCACCTCCCAGGCCGCCGCCGCGGGCAGGGTGATGGTCATGGGCTCGCCGTAGGCATAGGTATAGCGCAGCTTGGGCGCGGCCTTTTCGGCTTCCTCGTCATCCTCATAATAGCCGTAATCCAGGGAGCCCAGGGACAGCGTTTCACCCGCCCCGCCGGAGATGCGCATGGGCGTGCGCTCCGAGGAGGCCACGCCGGCCATGATGTTGGTTTTGGTCTGGCCGTCCGTCCCCACGGCAAGCACCGCGTAGGCCGCCGCCGCGGGCTTGCGCAGCTGCATGCCGCGGCTGAGCGTCAGCGTCAGTACGGCGCAGAGCAGGCACAGCGCCGGCGCGGCCAGCCACAGCCATTCCCGCTTATCGAAGCGGCGGAGCAGCAGATAGCCGCCGATGCCGCCCAGCACCAGGAAGGCCGCCGTCAGCCCCACGATCAGCCATACGCTGTCCGGGTTCTCCATGGGCATCTGGCGCAGCAGCCAGGTATCCACATAGCTGTTGCTGTTATAGGTATCCTGATAATTCTGCAGCGCGGTGATCACGCCCTGATACCGCGTCCTGTCGCAGGTCAGCAGCAGGCGCTGCCAGTAGCCGCTCATGCCGCTCCAGGCGTTCAGCGCGGCGTCGCCCAGGGAGAAGCCAGCGGTATACACCACGCCCTGGCCCACCGGGCAGCGATCGATCAGCGGTTTGCCGCCAAGCATCGCCACGGCGTTCCGGCTGCCGGAAAGGGAAGATACCAGCACCGAGCCGCCCCGGCCAGGCTGGGATTTCAGGGCAAAGGAGCCCTCCGCCAGGGCGCTCTCCAGCGCCTTTTCCACCTGGGACGCGGGCGCGGGCATGCCCATCATGACCCCGGTATAGGCCATAAAGCCCCGGCCGCTCACCGAGGCCGACGCGCCGCCGCCCACCAGCACGATGCCGCCCTCCCGCAGCCACCGGCTCAGGGCCTCATGCTGGTTTTCGGAAAGCGTGGCGATATCAAACCCATCCACCGCCAGGATGCGGAAGGCCCGCAGCAGCTCATACCGATCGGGGAAGGTGGCCGCGTCCAGCACCAGCGTCTGCCAGGTTTCGCCGCGCATCATGGGGTCGTTGGTCTCGTTGATATTCAGCGCCCGCAGCGCCTGGGGCTGATCGGACAGAACGCCCACCAGCAGCGTATCGGGGGCCATGACCTTCTGGGGGCGCACGTCGGCCTGGGCCACCGTCTGCCCGTCGGCCAGCACCTCCACCGTATAGGCGGGCTGCTTATAGGTAATGCTCACCGGCAGGGTCAGCGCGGTTTCCGCCCCGCCCGCCAGAAAGACGGGATATTCATAGCGGTCGTATTCCTGCCTGTTGCGGTACAGGTTGACCGCCACCGTCAGCTCGGCGTCGGTCCCGGCGTTTTTGAGCCGCACCCTGAGGGGCATGGCGGAAAGATAGGTGATGGTATGCTCGTAGCCCATCTCCGCCGCCACCGTAACGGCAGGCTCCGCCTGCGCGGCCAAAAACAGCGCGCAGACCAGCAGCAGGCACGCGGCCAGCAGCTTGTATCGATTCAGAAAGCCCATGGAAAACCTCCCCAAATTTTCGATCTTCGTATATCAGACGAATATAAACAGCGTTTTGTTCCATTCTTTTTTCATATCCGCGGCCCGCGGACACCGACTATTATAGCCTCCCGACGCCCTTTTGTCCACCTTATGAACTCCGCTCTTGTGAAAGCGCCCGAAAAATGTTACAATAATAAAAGCTATGCCCGCAGGCACGGCTTCAATGCAAACAAAGGAGCGCAGCATGAAAGCAAACGAGCTTTGCGTTTTGATCCCCTCCCTGGAGCCCGATGACCGGCTCCCCCAATACGTCGATTCCCTGCTGGCGGCGGGCTTTGGCCAGATCCTGGTGGTCAACGACGGCAGCGGGCCGGAATACGACCCCATATTTGACAGCATCGCCGCCCGGGAGCGCTGCCATGTGCTGCGCCACGAGGTCAACCGCGGCAAGGGTCAGGCCCTGCGCACCGGCGTGCAGTATATCCGCGATCATACGGCTTTTGCGGGCGTGATCACCGCCGACGCCGACGGCCAGCACATCGCCGCCGATACGCTCAAATTGGCGATCCGGCTCAGCGCCGATCAGAAGGAGCTGCTGCTGGGCAGCCGGGATTTTTCCCGCCGCAACAAAAACATCCCGGGCCGCTCCCGCTTCGGCAACCGGGTGACCAGCGTGATCTTTGCCGCCCTGTACGGCCACTGGCTGCCCGATACCCAGACAGGGCTGCGGGCGGTGAACCGGGCGTGCTTCGACGATCTGCTGGCGATCACCGGCGACCGGTTTGAGTACGAGATGAACATGCTGATCTACTGCGCCGGCCACAAGATCCGTTTTGAGATCATCCCCATCGAGACCATTTATCTGGAGGAGAACAAGAGCTCCCACTTTAATCCCCTGAAGGACAGCTGGCGCATTTACAAGCTGATGCTGGGCAGCTTCTTTAAGTTCATGGGCTCCTCGCTGCTCTGCTTCCTGGTGGATCAGCTGCTGTTCAACGTCTTTGACGGCTGGCTGATGCCGGCGCTGAAGCTGACAGGCGGCACGGCCACCTCGGTTTCCAACTATTCCGCCCGCGTGTTCAGCTCCATTCTGAATTTTTCCCTCAACCGGCGGCTGGTGTTCGGCGCAAAGGGCGTGCGGGGCGCTTTCCCGCGGTATCTGATCACCTGCGTGGTGGTCATCATCCTCAGCACCCTGGGCATCAAGGCGCTCTCCGCCCTGGGCATGGCCAAATGGCTGGCCAAGATCCTCTGTGATACGCTGCTCTACTTCCTCAGCTACCGCATCCAGCGCAATTGGGTGTTCAAGGAGAATCAATAATGGCAAACGACAGGCTTTCCCACATCCGCAATTTCTGCATCATCGCCCACATCGACCACGGCAAATCCACCCTGGCCGACCGCATACTGGAGCTCACCGGCGTGTTTGAAAAGCGCGAGATGGTGGAGCAGATCCTGGACAGCATGGATCTGGAGCGGGAGCGCGGCATCACCATCAAGAGCAAGGCGGTGCGCATGCGCTATAAGGCCAAAGACGGCGAAACCTACGAGCTCAACCTGATCGACACCCCCGGCCACGTGGACTTTACCTACGAGGTGAGCCGCGCACTGGCGGCCTGCGAGGGCGCGCTGCTGGTGGTGGACGCCACTCAGGGCATCGAGGCCCAGACCCTGGCCAACGTGTACATGGCCCTGGAGCACGATCTGGAAACCATCCCGGTGATCAATAAGATCGACCTGCCCAGCGCCCAGCCCGAAGTGGTGCGCCAGGAGATCGAGGATGTGATCGGCCTGGACGCCTCCATCGCGCCGCTGACCAGCGCCAAGCAGGGCATCGGCATCGAGGATGTGCTGGAGGCCGTGGTCACCCATATGCCCCCGCCGGAGGGTGACGAAACCAAGCCCCTCAAGGCCCTGGTGTTCGACGCCAAATACGATAATTACCGCGGCGCCATCTGCTATGTGCGCGTGATGGAGGGCCGCATCTATCCCGGCATGCGCATGCGCATGATGCAGACCGGGGCGGAATTCGACGTGGTGGAAACCGGCTGCCTCACCCCCGGCTGCGAGCCTATGAAGGAGCTGCTGGCCGGCGAGGTGGGCTACGTGGCCGCCAGCATCAAGGACCTGCGGGACACCCGGGTGGGCGATACCATCACCGACGCCGCCAACCCCGCTGCGGAGGCGCTGCCCGGCTACCGCGAGGTGACGCCCATGGTGTACTGCGGTATCTACCCCGCCGACGGCGCGGACTACGAAAACCTGAAGGACGCCCTGGAAAAGCTGCGCATGAACGACGCGGCGCTCAGCTACGAGCCCGAGACCAGCGTGGCCCTGGGTTACGGCTTCCGCTGCGGCTTCCTGGGCCTGCTGCATATGGAGATCATCCAGATGCGCCTGGAGCGGGAGTTTGATCTGGACCTGGTGACCACCGTGCCCAGCGTGATTTACGAGGTGATCAAGACCAACGGCGATACGCTGATGATCGATAACCCCACCAGCCTGCCGCCCATCACCGAGATCGCCGAAATGCGCGAGCCCTTCGTGCTGGTGACCATCTACACGCCCCAGGAATACGTGGGCACGCTGATGGATCTGTGCCAGGACAAGCGCGGCGTATTCAAGGATATGCAGTACGAGGGCGGCCGGGTCAAATTGACCTACGATATCCCGCTGAACGAGGTGATCTTTGATTTCTTCGACAGCCTGAAGAGCCGCAGCCGCGGCTACGCCAGCATGGATTACGAGCTGAAGGGGTATATGACCAGCGATCTGGTCAAGCTGGATTTTCTGCTGAACGGCGATATCTGCGACGCCTTTACCATGATCGTGCACCGCGACCGGGCCTACGCCCGGGGGCGCAGCATCGCCGAAAAGCTGGTGGACGTGATCCCGCGCCAGCAGTTCGATATCCCCATCCAGGCGGCCATCGGCGGCAAGGTCATCGCCCGGGAAACCGTCAAGGCCGTGCGCAAGGACGTGCTGGCCAAGTGCTACGGCGGCGACATCACCCGCAAAAAGAAGCTGCTGGAAAAGCAGAAGGAAGGCAAAAAGAAGATGCGCCAGTTCGGTACCGTGGAGGTGCCCAGCGAGGCCTTCATGAAAGTACTAAAAATGAACGACGACTGACGGGAGGAAGTAAAAAAATGGAAGATAAAAGAGCAATCGCCTCAACCTCGATCAAGACGGGCATCACCTTCGGCAGCGCCCTGGCCATGGTCATCAGCTACACCACCTGGCACTCCGTGGGCTGGGCCATCCTGCACGGCCTGCTCAGCTGGGCGTACGTGATCTATTTTGTGATCCGGTACTAACCGGGGAACGGCATGGAAGAAAAATACGCCGAAAAATTTGAATGGATGCAGAATCGCCTGGAGGAGCTCAGCGAGGCGGTGGCGCAGCCGGATATCATGGCGGACGTGCCGAGCTGGCAGTCCATGCTGCGGGAGCGGGCCCAACTGGAGCCCGCTGTTTCCGCATGGCTGGATTACAAGCGGCTGTGCGCTCATCTGGCGGAGGCCCGGGAGCTGCTGGACGACCCGGATATGGGCGATATCGCCAAGGAGGAGGTCCGGGAGCTGACCGAGCAGGAAAGGGACGCGGCCGAACGGCTCAAGCTGTTCCTGATCCCCCAGGACCCCAACGACCAGCGCAACGTGATACTGGAGGTGCGCGCCGGGGCGGGCGGCGAGGAGGCCAGCCTGTTTGCGGCGCTGCTGCTGCGCATGTATATGCGTTACGCCGAGCGGCGGGGCTGGCAGGCCTCCGTCACCAGTATCAGCGATACGGAGCTGGGCGGCGTCAAGGAGGCCGTGGTCACCATCGCGGGCCGCGGGGCCTTCAGCCGCCTCAAATTTGAAAGCGGCGTGCACCGCATCCAGCGGGTGCCGGTCACCGAGGCCGGGGGCCGCATCCACACCAGCACCGCCACCGTGGCCGTACTGCCCGAGGCCGA
This sequence comes from uncultured Eubacteriales bacterium, assembly GCA_902787835.1. GTDB lineage: Bacteria > Bacillota > Clostridia > Christensenellales > Aristaeellaceae > SFMI01. The sequence goes on along the minus strand of CADAHU010000003.1, from coordinate 22,775 downwards.
AACCGTGGAGGTGGATATCCGGCAGGAGGATATCCGCATCGATACCTACCGCGCCAGCGGCCATGGCGGCCAGTACATCAACCGCACCGACAGCGCCGTGCGCATCACCCATATGCCCAGCGGCCTGGTGGTCACCTGCCAGGACGAAAAGAGCCAGCTCAAAAACAAGGAAAAGGCCATGAAGGTGCTGGCCAGCCGCCTCTATGATCTGTACCGCAGCCAGGCGGACAGCGCCTATGCGGAAAACCGCCGGGCCCAGGTGGGCACCGGCGAGCGCAACGAGCGCATCCGCACCTATAACTTCCCCCAGGGCCGGGTGACCGACCACCGGGTGGGACTGACGCTGTACAAGATCGACGCCATTGTGGACGGCGATTTGGACGAGATCATCGATGCCCTGACCGTGGAGGATCAGGCGGAAAAGCTGAAGGCGCTGGGATGAAAATAACGGCAGTGGACGAAAAAAGCCTGGATACAGCGGCGCGGATCCACGCCCGCTCCTGGCAGGAATCGCACAGATCCTTCTGCGCGCCGGATTTTATCGCGCTGCATACGCCGGAGCGGCAAAGGAAGTATCTCTCGAATAAAATGGTCCGCGGCGCGCAGGTCTATCTGCTCGCCGATCCGGAGCCGGCGGGCATCGTATCGGTCGCCGGCAGCCTGATCGAGGATCTGTACGTGCTGCCGGAATGCCAAAACCGCGGCTATGGCAGCGCGCTGCTGGCGTTCGCGGTCAACAAGTGCGCGGGCGCGCCCACGCTGTGGATCCTGAATAATAATGACGGCGCGCGGCGGCTGTACGAGCGATACGGCTTTCGGCCCACGGGCAAAGCGCACGCGCTGAGCGAAACGCTGCGCGAAATTGAGTTTGTTTTAATGACTGGAGAAAACGGATGATCGTAATCGTAGCCGAGAAGCCCAGCGTGGGGCGGGATATCGCCCGGGTGCTGGGGTGCAGGCAAAGCGGCGATGGCTGCATCGTCGGGGAAAAGTACACCGTCACCTGGGCCATCGGGCACCTGGTTACCCTGTGCGAGCCCGACGAGATCGATGAAAAATATAAAAAATGGCGCATGGACGATCTGCCCATCCTGCCGGCGGATATCCCCACCAAGGTGATCAGCAAAACCAAAAAGCAGTTTGGCGTGATCAAAAAGCTGATCAACGACAAGGAGACCGAGCGCGTGATCTGCGCCACCGACGCCGGGCGCGAGGGCGAACTGATCTTCCATTATATTTACGATCAGGCCAAATGCAAAAAGCCCGTGGACCGGCTGTGGATCTCCTCCATGACCGACGAGGCCATCCGGGAGGGGTTCGAGCAAATCAAGCCTGACAGCGAATACGAGGGCCTGCGCAAAAGCGCGGTTTGCCGCAGCGAGGCCGACTGGCTGGTGGGCATGAACGCCAGCCGCGCATTTACCCTGCGCTATAACGCGCTGCTGAGCATCGGCCGGGTGCAGACGCCCACGCTGAACATCCTGGTCAAGCGCCGCAGGGAGATCGAGGATTTCAAGCCGGTGGAGTATTACACCGTCACCGCGGATTTTGGCGATTATACCGGCCAATGGTTTGATGAAAAGGCGGAGGAAGAAAAAACCGCCAACCGCATTCCTTCCCGGGAGAAGGCTGACGAGCTGGCCGCCAGGGTCAAGGGCAAGCCGGCCACGGTGCGCAGCGCCACCAGCGAAGAAAAAAAAGAGCTGCCGCCCCAGCTGTACGACCTGACCAGCCTGCAGCGGGACGCCAACCGCACCCTGGGCTTCACCGCGGATAAAACGCTGAAGCTCGCCCAGTCGCTCTACGAAAAATGGAAGCTGCTCACCTATCCGCGCACCGACAGCCGCTACCTGCCCATGGATATGATCCCCAAGCTGTACCAGACGCTGAAGGCCCTGCCCGAGCCCTACCGCAGCCTGGAGGGCGGCATGGAGCGCAAGGAGGACGGCAAGCTGTATATCAGCAAGCGCATTTTTGATAACAGCAAGGTATCCGATCATCACGCGCTGCTGCCCACGCCCAAAACAGCGCAGCTGGATAAGCTGCCGCCGGACGAGCGGAACCTGTACGATATGGTGGTGCGGCGCATGCTGGCGGCCTTCTACCCCGCCCACGTGTACGACGCCCTGCGGGTGATCACCGACTGCGAGGGCGAGGCCTTCCGCTCCACCGGCCGCGCCGTCAAGGCGCTGGGCTGGAAGGCGCTTTATCAGCAGGAGCAGCCCGCCCAAAAGACCCGGAGCAAAAAGAAAGCCGACGAGGAGGAGGATACCGCCGCCCTGCCGCCGCTTGCCGCCGGGGATACGCGCACGGTCAAGAAGGCCGATGTGCAGCAGAGCGCCACCAAGCCCCCGGCGCCGCACACCGACGCCAGCCTGCTGGCCGCCATGGAGCATGCGGGCCGGGAGATCGAGGACGAGGCCCTGCGGGAATCCATGAAGGGCGCGGGCCTGGGCACCCCGGCCACCCGGGCGGCCATCATCGAGCGGCTGCTGCAGGTGGGCTACGCCCAGCGCCGGGGCCGCGCCATCAACGCCACCGATAAGGGCGTGCAGCTCATTGCCGTAGTCCCCGAGGAGATCGCCTCCCCGGAGATGACCGGCAAATGGGAGCTGGCGCTGGATGAGATCGCCAAAAACCAGCGGGATACCGAGCGTTTTATGCAGGGGATCCGCCGCATGAGCGCCTTCCTGGTGGAGTTCGCCCGGGATAACGCGCCCAAGATCGATTTTCCCGAGGAGATGCGCCGGGGCAAGGGCGGGACGAAGCGCGCCGCAGCCGTCAAGCCCATTGAGGGCGCGGTCTGTCCCCTGTGCGGCAAGCCGGTGCAGGAGAACACCAAAGCCTTCGGCTGCTCCAATTGGAAGCAGGGCTGCCATTTTACCCTTTGGAAGGACGGCCTGGCCCGCAGCGGCGGCCCGCAGCTCAACGTCAAAATCATTCAGCTGTTATTAAAGGACGGCCAGGTAAAGGGCAGTACCGGTACCCTGGCCCTGGCCGACGGCAATTTGACCTTCACCCCCACTGGCGCGGACGCCCCCTCCGCCCGGATGCCGATCGTTTACGAAAAGAAGGGCTGACGGCGAGCAGCTTTATCCTGTGATCATTTATAAGCCAGCAAATTAGGATTTGTGGAAAAGGGATACGCTTCTCTTTTGAGTCAAAAGAGAAGCAGAAAACCTGCTTTGTCGCCGTAAATGCTGCTGGATTTCCACCAACAGGCTTTAACGCCTGCAAACGTTCCCGGGCCCGTAGCGCCCGGAAAACCTGCCCTTGGGCCGGTTTTCAGCGGAGGGCGGGCCGGAAGGCCCCGGTCTGGGCTGCGGAAGCCCAACGTTCCCCTCCCCGTCAAATCCTGATTTTTCACTTCAGCGCCGCTTCCCACTGATGCATCTCGGTGCACATGATCAGGAACGCGCCCACGCCGTGCAGATCGTTGGCGCGGGTGGGACGGCCGCAGTAGAAGGCATAATCGCCCACGCCGGTGCCGACGCAAACGTTGCCGATCTGGATATCGGGGCCCTCCCAGGTCAGGGAGCGCACGACCCCTTCATAGCCGCGGCGGGCGTTCTCGGCGTAATCGTCGGGCAGGAAGCCCCGGCGCATGGCCTTGCACAGCCCCGCCACATACAGGCAGGAGCAGCTGTTTTCCAGCCAGTTTTCCGGCCGGTCGCCCTTATCCACCACCTGATACCAACGCCCGTCCCCGGACTGGAAATGGCACAGCGCCCGCAGCAGATCGGCCGCCATAGCGATCACCTGCTCCCGGCCCGGCACATCCTCCGCCAAATGATCCAGCTCATTCAGCAGCGCCACGGGCACCCAGCCCATGGAGCGGCCCCAGAACTCCGGCGCGCGGCCCGTGACCGGATCGGCCCAGGGCGCTTCCCCCGCGCCGTCCCAGGCGTGGTAGAGCAGGCCGGTCTTATCATCCCGGGTCTTTTCCCGCATCAGCAGCGCCTGATGCACCGTATCCCGCTGCAGCTCCGGCAAATTGAAGCGCTTGCCGTATTCCGCGCAGAAGGGCCCGGCCATGTACAGGCCGTCCAGCCACATCTGATCCCGCAGCGTGGTCTTGTGCCAGTAGCCGCCCTCCGGGTTGCGCGGGATATCCAACACCTGCTGATACACCGATTGCAGGCAGGCGCGGTAAAAGGGATCGCCGGTGCGCTCCAGCAGCGGGAAAAGCAATATTCCCGGCATGATATCGTCCAGATCGGCATGGATATAATGCTTGATCTTCCCCTCCGCGTCGAATACCGAATCCACCCAGGCTTTGATATAATCAAAATACTTTTCCTCGCCCGTGAGCAGATAGGTTTGGTACATGCCCGAGAGGAACACGCCCTGGTGATAATGGAAGCGTCCCTCGGGCGGCAGCTGCTCCGGGGCGTAGCGCCGCATCATGGTATCGCAGGCGGCGCGGGCATAATCCAGCAGGGTCATCATGGCAGAAAGCCTCCTTGACGATAAAATATACGGTAAATCTTTCGACGTGCGATGTTTTTTTCCTTTTATTAGCTTCTGTTCCTTGTTATTTATCCTGTGCGCATGCTATAATTCAAGAAAATACAGCCGGAGAGGTTTATTGCTATGCAGATTTTTTATGCCGCCACCGCCCACACCCTGACCTTCTGGTGGGATCAGCCCGAGAATTCCCCCGCGGGGCTTGTGTACACCGCCTGCCTGGATGGCCAGGCCCCCAAGGAAAGCGACCGCACCCATTGCGCCTTCACCGGGCTGGATGCAGCCGCCGCCTATCATTTTACGCTGTCCGCCGTGGGGCGGACGCTGGGCGCGCTGGACGCCGCCACCGCCGCCGCGCGCGAGCCGCTGAACGCCGCCGATTTCGGCGCGGTGGGCGACGGCAAAACGCTGAACACCGCCGCCCTGCAGCGGGCCATCGACGCCTGCGGCAAGGAGCAGGAGGTGGTGCTGCCCGCGGGCGTATACCGCACCGGCGCGCTGAAAATGCACAGCGATATGGCGCTGCGGCTGGAGAAGGACGCCGTGCTGCTGGGCACCGAGGATCCCGCCGATTACCTGCCCAAGATCCGCAGCCGGTTTGAGGGCACGGAGCAGGAATGCTACCAGAGCCTGCTGAACCTGGGCGAACTGAACCACGCCGCCGGGCCCAACTGCCGCAACGTGCTGATCTACGGCGAGGGCACCATTTGCGGCGGCGGCCAGCCCCTGGCGCTGAACATCATCGACGCCGAGCAGCGGCGGCTCAGGGCGTACATCGAAAGCCTGGGCGACAAAATCAAGGAATACGAGAACGACCACACCATCGCCGGGCGTGCCCGGGGACGGCTGATTAACCTGAGCAACTGCGAAAACGTGCGCATCACCGGCCTGACGCTGGAGAACGGCGCCAGCTGGAACGTGCACATGGTATACAGCAAAAACATCGTCACCGATCACTGCGTGTTCCGCTCCGAGGGCGTATGGAACGGCGACGGCTGGGACCCGGACAGCAGTGAAGACTGCACGCTGTTTGCCAGCCAGTTCCACACCGGGGATGACTCCGTGGCCATCAAGAGCGGCAAAAACCCGGAGGGCAACCGCATTGCCCGGCCCACCCGCAATATCCGCGTGTTCGACTGCCAGAGCGAGTATGGCCTGGGCGTGGCCATCGGCAGCGAGATGAGCGGCGGCGTGGAGAATGTAAAGATCTGGCACTGCGATCTGGCCCATTCCCTCTATGGCGTGCAGATCAAGGGCACCAAAAAGCGCGGCGGATACGTAAAAAACATCTCCGTGCGCGATTCGGTGCTCTCCCGCTTCCTGGCCTGCGCCGTGCTGTACAACGATGACGGCGAGGGCTCCGACGTGCCGCCGGTGTTCAGCGATTTTACCTGCGAGCGGGTGCGCCTGACCGGCTGGGCCCGGGATTACTGGGAAAAAGAGGATCACCCCGTAGCGGGCATCGATCTTTCGGGCTTTGATGTGCCCGGCTATGAAGCCGCCCATATGCGCTTTATTCAATGCGCCTTGAACCCGGACGCTTCCATCCATCTGAAGCACTGCCGGGATATTACCCTGGATATCGAAAAGACCGAATAAGGAGGCCGCCCATGTCCGACACTTTCCGCGTACAGGAGTATATGAAGCACGGCATTGAGGATCTGGTGCGCGACGCCATGCGCGCCACCCTTAAAAATCCCCGGGAGAGCGCCTTTATGGCCAGGTTTGGCCTGGCCAGCGCCAAGGCCAGCCGCCTGCGCGCCAAGCAGGAAAAGGAGGGCCTGCACGTGCCGCCCTTCCTGATCTGCAGCATCACCAGCAGCTGCAACCTGCACTGCGCGGGCTGCTACAGCCGCAGCAACCACGCCACGATGGACTGCGCGCCCACCCAGCAGCTGACCAGCGAGGAATGGCTGCGCATTTTTGAGGAAGCCGATGATCTGGGCGTCAGCTTTATCCTGCTGGCGGGCGGCGAGCCCATGCTGCGCCGGGATATCATCACAGCGGCGGGCAAGCGGCAGAATATCCTGTTCCCCATCTTTACCAACGGCACCTTTATGGACGCGGAATACTTTGAGCTGCTGGACAAATGCCGCAACCTGCTGCCGGTGATGAGCATCGAGGGCGGCAAGGCGGAGACCGACGCCCGCCGCAGCCCCGGGGTGTATGAAAAGCTGATCAAAAACATGGACGAGCTGAACCGCCGGGGGCTGATCTTCGGCGCGTCGGTGACCGCCACCACCGAAAATATGCAGGAATCGGTGTCCGACGCCTTCCTGGATTCCCTGGCGGCACGGGGCTGCAAGGTGGTTTTCTATATCGAATACGTGCCTGTCACCGAGGAAAGCAAGCACCTGGCTCCGGGCGACAAAGAGCGCGATTTCCTGCGGGAAAAGCTGAATGCGCTGCGCCGGCAGCGGCCGGAAATGCTGTTCATCTCCTTCCCCGGGGATGAAAAGGACATCGGCGGCTGCCTGGCGGCAGGGCGCGGGTTCTTCCACATCAACAGCCACGGCGGCGCGGAGCCCTGCCCCTTCTCCCCCTACTCCGATATCAATGTGAAGGATACCTCCCTCAAGGACGCCATCGCCTCCGGCCTGTTTGAGCGGCTGCGGGAGGGTCATCTGCTGGAGGAGGACCACGCCGGCGGCTGCGTGCTCTTTGAGCGCAAGGCCCAGGTGGAGCAGATCATGGAGGATCTGAAAGGATAAGGTTACGCGCTTTCTTCTGAGAAGAAAGCTGCAAAGAAGCAGCCGGCGAACCGGGTTGAATCGGAAAACAAACTTGTTTCCGCCTGTTCGTCCAGGGTCGTCAAGCGAGTTCCCGGACAATCAGAATACAGAGAAAAACCGTCAAAAGCAAGCTCGCTTGTTTTTGACGGTTTTTCTCTGTGTTCAGCGGTGCGCTTCGCGCACCGCGCGGCCAGCAAAGCTGGCCTTACCCGGGGCCTTCCGGCCCGCCCTCCTCTGAAAACCGGCCCAAGGGCAGGTTTTCCGGGCGCTACGGGCCCGGGAACGGTTGCAGGCGTCAAAGCCAGTTGGCGGAAAAGCCCGCAACAGGAACGGCGACAAACGCAGCCTTCTTCGGTTCCTTCTTGGGCTCCAAGAAGGAACGCCCCCGTAACCTCCCGTTGCCGGAAAAGCCCGCAGCATCAGCGGCGACAAACGCAGCCTTCTTCGGTTCCTTCTTGGGCTCCAAGAAGGAACGCCCCCGTCCGTTCTTACCGTTCCTTCAGCCGGCCGCCGATCTCGAAGGCCAGCTTTTCGCCATGATAGCCGGCCAGGCGGTATTGCAGACCCTGGCGGGTCAGGTGCAGCTCCACATGCTGGCCGGGGCGCACCTCGGCGTTGTAGTTGAGGATCAGGCTCTCGGGGATATAATGGGCCATGGTATCGATGCCCAGGGCGTTGCACAGCCAATCGGCGTAGCGGGTGTTGTTCACATGGCCGTTGACGTCCAGATCGGTATACACCGGGTCGTAGCGCGTCACGGTCTCCTCGCCCTGGAGCTGGCCCACGGTGGCAGGCAGCGCCATGGGGGCGGCCAGCTCGCTGTTATCGGGCAGCAGGGCGGCGATATCCCCGGCGGGGATGGTCTGCCGGGTGTGGATATCCATCAGCAGCCACAGCGTGCCCGCCTTGCCGATCACATCGCCCGCGCTGTCCTTAAAGATATAATACCGCGGGAAGAAGCGCAGGCGCACCGGCTTATGGAAGGTCTGCACGGTAATGGTCTCGCCGATATTGGGGTAGCGGTCCATCTGCACCTCGCTGCGGGCCAGGATCCATACGATGCCACGCTTGAGCAGATCATCCCGGCCGCAGCCAAGCAATGCGCAATGGGTGCCGCTGAGCTCCTGCATGGCGGTGAGCACGGCGCTGGGCCGCCACTGGCCGCTGACGTCGCAATCGCAGGTGCGCAAAAGAATGTTTTCCTGATAGCTTTTCATAGTTTTTCCTTCTTATACAGTGATTTCTCCCGATACGATGCGGCGGTAATCCTCCAGGTTTTTGGCCAGCAGATCGGGGATCTTGAGCCCATAGGGGCAGTGGGTCATGCACTTGCCGCAGTGCAGGCAGCCGGCGATCTTTTCCATTTTTGCCTGAGCGTCGGGCTCCAGCCAGCGGGCAGAGGGCGAGCGGCGGATCAGCTGGATCATGCGGGCGCAGTTGTTGATCTCGATCCCCGCCGGGCAGGGCATGCAATAGCCGCAGCCCCGGCAAAAATCACCGCTGAGCTCCGCCTTGTCCTTGGCGATCAGCGCGCTGATCTCCTCCGTCATGGCGGGCGGGTTATCCGTATAGCTCAGGAACTCCTCCAGCTCATGGGGCCGCTGCACGCCCCAGATGGGCAGCACGTTATCGTACTGAGCGATAAAGGCGTAGGCCGCGGCGCTGTTGGTGATCAGCCCGCCGCTCAGGCCCTTCATGGCGATGAAGCCCACGTTCTTCTCCCGGCACAGCTTCACCAGGCTGATCTCCTGCTCGCCGCTCAGATAGCTGAAGGGGAACTGCAGGGTATCATACAGGCCGCTCTCCGCGATCTCCCGGGCCACGCCGATCTTGTGCGCCGTGGCGGAAATATGCAGGATCTTGCCCTGGCGCTTGGCCTCCTCCATGCACTCGTACATGCCGCTGCCGTCGCCGGGCCGCCAGCACTGGCCCATGCAATGGAACTGATAAATATCGATATGATCAGTCTTTAATTTTTCCAGCGAGGTATGCAGATCCCGCCAGAAGCCCTCCGGCGTGGTGGCCATGGTTTTTGTGGCCAGGGTATATTCACCCCGCCGTGCCGCCAGCGCCCGGCCGATCTTCTCCTCGCTGTCGCTGTAGGCCCGGGCGGTATCGATATAATCCATGCCGCCGTCCAAGGCGCGGTTCAGCAGCTGCCCGGCCATATCAAAGGATACGCGCTGAATGGGCAGCGCGCCGAAGGCGTTCTGTTCCGCCGTGATGCCTGTGCGGCCCAGGGTGATTCTGGCCATCGTGATCCCTCCTGTATATTCTATCTGTATTTTGTATCTTACTCCATCGCCGGGGCAAAGTCAATCCTGCCCGCCCGCGCGCATCAGGAAGAAAAACTCGCTGCCCGCTCCGGGCTTGCTTTTGACGCCGATATGCCCGTCCAGCCGCTGCATGATTTCCCGGGCGATGGCCAGCCCCAGGCCGCTGCCCTGAAGGCTGTGGCTGCTGTCCGCCTGATGGAAGCGGTCAAAGGCGTGCTCCTGGGTATAGGCGTCCATGCCGATGCCGGTATCGCGCACGGAGAAGCGCACAAAGCGGCCTTCCTCCGCGGCGGACAGGGTGATTTTTCCCCCCGCGGGCGTAAACTTGATGGCGTTGTCCAGCAGGATGGTCAGCACCTGCTGCAGCCGGTCCTCGTTGGTGATCACCGACGGCAGGGCCTCCGGCGCATCCAGGATCAGCTCCACGCCCTTCCGCTTGGCCAGGGTGCGGGTGCGGTCCGCCAGCTCGTAGAGCGTTTCCAGGGCGTCCACCGGCTCCACGGAGAAGGCGGCGGGGTTGGACTGCAGATTGCTGAGCTCCAGCAGATCGTTGACCAGCCGGGACAGGCGCTGCACCTCGCCCAGCAGCAGCTCATAACAGCGCTGGCGCTCGGCGTCGTCGGTCACCAACCCGTCCCGCAGGCCCTCGGTGATGCCGCGCATGCTGCTCAGCGGCGTGCGCAGCTCATGGGAAATATTGGCCACGTAATCCCGCCGGGTGCGCTCCAGCCGCTCGTGCTCGGTCACATCCCGCAGCACCGCCAGCGCGCCCTGGCCCGAGGCCAGGGGCCGGTACACCGCCAGCACGACGGTCTCGCCCACCTGCAGCATGGCGTCCTCCTGGGCCGCGCCGCGCAGGCTGGCAAGCACCTGGGAATAGGCCTCCGATCCGCGGCCGCCCAGCAATCGGGCCACAGCGTTGTTTTCCCGCAGCACATCGCCCGCCTGGTCCACCGCCAGCACGCCCTCATCCAGGCTTTCGATCACCTGGGACAGGGTATCGCGCTCGTCGGTGAGCTGCTGCATGGAGCTGCTCAGGCGGCGGGACATCTGGTTAAAGGCGCGGCCCAGGGGCCGCAGCTCCACCGGCAGCTTTTCGCTGATCTCGGGCTCCTCCCCCTCGCTGATGCGCCGGGCGGCGCTGACCAGCGTATCCACCGGGGTCATGATGCGCAGGGCCAGCAGCAGCACCGCCACGCCCATGAAGGCCAGGCCCAGCAGGGCGTAGGGCAGCATCATGGAGCGGAAGCTGATCTCCGCGGCATTGCTGGCCGCCAGGGATTTGACCGCCACGGCCACGCCCTCCGGCACCGCCCGGGCCGCCAGCAGCAGATCGCCGGACTGCCGCCATGCGATCTCCTCCCCCGCGCGCTGGGCAAAGGCCAGGGCCTCCGCCGTCAGCTCGCCCAGGCCCCGCGCGGCAAAGGCCGTACCGTCGGCGCAGCGCAAATACAGATACACCTCCGCCGGGTTGACCGCAGGATCCAGCGCGCCGCGGACCGCCTCATCGCTCCTCTGCCCCGTGGCCCGCTGCCGCAGCAGCGCAAGCCCGGCCTCCAGCCCGGCCCCGGCCTCCTCCCGGGCCATCCGCTGCACCGTGCTGCGGGCCAGCGCCCCGGAAACAAAATACATCATGCAGGTAAAGATCACCACGCATATCGCCAGCACGGCCACCATGGTGCGGGTAAAATTGGGCAGCCTACGCATTGTCCGCCGCCTCCAGCTTATAGCCCACGCCGTACACCGAGCGCAGCTGCAGCCCGCAGCCCTCCGGCAGCTTTTTGCGGATGCGCTTCACCGAGGTATCCACCACCCGGTCGTCGCCGTCAAAATCAAACCCCCAAATGGAATCCAGCAGCTGCTCCCGGGTGAACACCTGGCCGGGATGGGCGGCCATCAGGTGCAATATCTCCACCTCCTTGGGGGACATCACCACCGGCTCGCCGGACACCAGCACCTCATAGCGCGCCAGGTTGATCTCCGTATTGCCCAGGGAAAGACGGCTCTTTTCCGGCGCGCTCTCCAGCATGTTCATGCGGCGGAAGATCACCTGGATGCGGCTGACCACCTCCCGGGGGCTGAAGGGCTTTACGATATAATCATCCGCCCCCAGGGCGAAGCCCAGCAGGCGGTCGGTCTCCTCCCCCTTGGCGGTGAGCATGATGATGGGCGTCATGCTGACGGCGCGGATATCGGCGCACACCTGGGTGCCGCTGCGGCCGGGCATCATCACGTCCAGGATCACCAGATCGGGCCGCAGGCGGGTAAACGCCTCCATCACATCGCTGCCCCGGTACACCGAATAGGTATCGTAGCCGTCGCGCTTCAAATACATGCGCAGCGATTCATGAATGCCCGCCTCATCGTCCGCGATGAGGATCAGCTTGTTATGGGCCATGGAGCGCCCTCCTTTCCCTGACGGAGCCTTGATCATCCTGCGTCTATTATATAATTTCGCCGCAGGGCCGTCAATGACGGCAAACAAAAAAGCGAGGCAAACGCCTCGCCGAAACACGCGGAGATTACTTGTTGATATCGTCCTTCAGCGCTTTGCCGGCCTTGAAGGAAACGGCCTTGGAAGCGGCGATCTCAATCTCTTCGCCAGTGCGGGGGTTGCGGGCGGTGCGGGCGGCGCGCTCCTTGATTTCAAAAGCGCCGAAGCCCACCACGGCCACCTTCTCGCCGGCCTTCAGGGAAGCGGTAATGGCATCAAAAGCGGCGTTAACAGCCTTGTCCGCGTCCTTGCGGCTCATTTCGGCATTCTTGGCAACGGCGTTGATCAGTTCAGTCTTGTTCATGGGTTTTTTCCTCCTTTTAATAGCGGACAGTTTCTTTTATCAACATCCAGCAGGATGATGGTCACACTCTCCTTGTAAAGTATACCGCGTTTTTGCCAAATGTCAAGCAGTTGCGCGCTGTTCACGGATTTTTTACGTTATTTCCCCGCATTTTCCCGGGTTTCCGCGCGCTCGATCATCCGAAGCAGCAGGATCTGCAGCTCCTCCTCCGCGCACAGGCCCGCCCCGCGCAGCCGGCGCACCTCCCGGAACAATCCCAGCGCCGGGCTCTCCGCCTCCAGCGCCGAGGGATCGATGCCCAGGCCCTCCATTTTGCGCAGCAGCTTTTCCGCCCGCAGCAGGGCGGGCAGGGTATCGGATACGTCCCGCAGCACCGCGCCCGCCGTGGTCTGGCCCCGCAGCTTCTGCTTGAGCGCCTCCCAGGTGGCGTCGTTATTGGCGTCCTCGCCCTCGGCAAAAAGGTGCGGGTGCCGGTCCATCATCTTGCGGCAGATGGCGGTGGTCACGTCGCTGAGCTCAAAGGTGCCGTACTGCGCGCCGATATCGCTGTGGAAGATCACCTGCAGCAGCACGTCGCCCAGCTCGTCCGCCACGTGCTCCCAGTCCTGCTGCTCCACCGCCTCGCTGACCTCGTAGGCCTCCTCGATCAGATAGCGGCTGAGGGTGCGGTGGGTCTGGGCCGCGTCCCAGGGGCAGCCGTCCGGCCCGCGCAGCACGCGCATCACCCGCACCAGATCCCACAGGTCAAACCGCTGCCGCTTTTCCAGGGGCAGGGCGGGCAGGTACACGGCGGCGGTGTGATCGTACTTGGGCTGGCGGTCGATCTCGCACAGCGGCAGGCGGATGCACCGGCGCTGCTCCTTTTCCGCCGGCGGGAAGAACAGCGCCTCGGCATCGTCGCCATACCAGGCGGCCAGCTTCAGCTTGCATTCCCCCGCCAGCATGCGGGTGTTCATCTCCACCACCAGCAGCCCGTCCTGGGTGGCGGGCACGGTCAGGCTGGTGGCCGATACCACGCGCACGGGCAGCTGCGCCCCGGCGGCCTGCAGCAGGGGCAGCGCCAGCCCCGCGCCGCCGCAGAGCGTAACCTGCTCCGGATACGCCCGCAGCAGGGCGGCCACCGTCTCGTCGCTCAGGGCGTCCAGCACGGCGTAAACCGCCTGGGTGCGGGCGGCGGCTTTGGCGATCTTCTGCACGGCGGCGGCGATAAAATCGTCAAAATCCTCACACTCCTCATGCAGGCTGTCCAGCGTTTCGTATTTTATACCCTGCTCGGTCAAATACCGGGCGGCATCGCACAATCCGGTGCGCAGCAGCAGGCGTTTTGCCCCGCGCAGGCGCTCCAGCGCGCCCAGGGTCAATTGCTCCCGAGGCCCCGGGCCCAGGGATACCACCATGATCTTTTGCATATATCTTCCTCAGCGTCCGATTTTTTTGCGCAGGCGGGCGGGCAGATCCTCTTTCCCGACGGCCTTCACCTTCAGGGCCAGCGCCGCGTACACCATAACGCCCGCCAGCACGCAGACCAGCACCGCCAGCAGCAGCCGGGCGCGGCCCAGATGCAGATACCGCTCGGTAAACACAAACCGCCACAGCGCCCAGACCGCCGCGCCCATGGGCAGGGCCGCCGCCAGCGGGCGCAGCAGGATATCCCGCCAGGGGATGCGCCGCGCGGCGTATTTGGCGGTAAAATACAGGTTGGGCACCATGCTGACGGTATAGCACACCAGGCTGGCGATGGGCGCGCCGTGGATGTTGACGGATGGGATGCCGATCAGGATGTAATTGAGCGTTACCTTGCAGATCACGCCGGCCAGCAGGGTATACATGGGGATGCGCTGCTTGCCCGCTCCCTGCAGGATGCCGGTGGTGGCCTGCACCATGGTGAACAGCACGATGGTCAGCGCGCTGATGGTGAGCAGCTCCGCCGCCACATCCAGCTGCGCCGGGGTATACCGGCCGGAATAGCCGTAGCACAGGTACAGGATGGGCTTGGCCAGCAGGCTCATGCCGACGGAGCAGGGGAAGCCCACCACGGCCGCCACCCGCATGCCGGTGTGCGCCTCCCGGGCAACGTAGTCCCGGTCGCCCCGGGCCATGCCGGCGGCGATATCGGGCACCAGGCTGGTGCTCATGGCCATGGCCAGGGCGGTGGGCACGTTGATCAGCGTGATCACCATGCCGCTGTACAGGCCGTAGCGCACCAGCGCCTCGGCGCTGGCCATGCCGTCCTGCTCCATCAGCTGGGTGATCATAAAGCTGTCGATCAGGCTGGCCAGGGGCACGATGCAGCCGCCCAGGGTGATGGGGATGGAGATGGCCGCCAGCCGCACGCCGATGGTTTTGCGGGACAGGGGCGGCATATCGGCCTGCTCCTCCTGGCGGAAGGCGGCGGCGCTGCGGGCCTTGGCGAACACCATATAGGCCAGGGCCACCGCCTCGGCCATGCTGGTGCCCAGCAGCGCGCCCGCCGCGCCCATGCCCGGGCCGCCGCGCTTCATGCCGATCACCGCCAGGGGCAGGGCCACGGCCACCTTGCCCACCTGCTCGATCAGCTGGGAAATGGCAGTGGGCATCATATGGCGGTGCCCCTGCATATAGCCGCGGAAGGCGCTCATGACGCACACCAGCACAACGCTGGGCGCGATGGCGATATAGCCCAGCCTGGTCTCCGGCGTGCCCACGCGCCGGCTCAGGTAGCCGCTGCCCAATATGAGCAGCACCGTGCCGATGGCGCCAAACGCCGCCAGCATCGGCATCGCCACGCCAAACACCCGCCGGGCGTTGCGCGGGTCATGGCGGGTGACGTAGTGGGATACCATGCGGGAGATGGCCACCGGGATGCCCACGGTAAACATGGTGAGCATCATGTTATAGGCGGTGAATACCTTGGAATAAATGCCCAGGCCCTCGCCGCCGATATAATCGGCCAGCGGGATGCGGTACAGCACGCCCACCACCTTGCAGATGATGCCCGCCAGGCCCAGGATGGAAATACCGCCGATCAGCGATTTGTTTTTTTCTGACACAGACAACCTCCGCCCTCAAGGCAAAAGACAATTGAAAAATTCCCCGGGAAAGCGTATAATATCCACAGCAATCAATAAGGAGGCATCCCCATGGATATCGAAAAAATCATCAACGACGTACTGGCCAAGCTCAAGGTGGACGACGGCCTGAAGACCGCCTTCCTCTCCGACCCCGTGGGCACGCTGGAAAAGAAGCTGGGCATCGATCTGCCCGACGAGCAGATCAAGCAGGTGATCGAAGGCATCAAGGCCAAGATCGGCGGCGCCGCCGCCGGCGGGATCCTGGACAAGATCAAGGGCCTGTTTGGCAAATAAGCGGCAGTTACGCCCGGGAGGCCAGCGCTTCCCGGGCCCATTTTGTAAGCGCGGGACGGCAGTTGGGCGTCAGATCCCCGGGCAGGGCGTCCGCATTAAACCAGCGAAGCTCCGAAACCTCTTCTTCCTGGGCATGCAGCGCGCCGGTATACTCCCGGCATACAAAAACCACATCCACCACGCTGGTCTGATCGCCGTTGGGATAAACGAAGCCCATTTCCGGCCCGGAAAACACGCCCAGCATCTCCATATGCCCCGCGGTGAGCCCCGTCTCCTCCAGCAGCTCCCGGCGGGCGGCCATCTCCACGTTTTCATAGAGCTCCGTGCAGCCGCCGTGGTAATTCCACAGCCCGTTATCGGCCCGGCGCTGCAGCAGCGTTTGTCCTTTCTCATTGACCACGATCACGCTGGCGCCCACGATCAAAAGGGGATCGTGGCCTATTTTTTTGCGGATATCGCTGACGTAGCTCATTTTTCCCTCCTGCCCGCCACCACGCGGTCCAGTCCGTTCAGATCGCTGTACACGCTGATTTCGCCATAGTTCCGCATCAGCGCCGTCACCGCCCGCGCCTGATCGCTGCCGATCTCCAGCAGCAGCCAGCCGTCCGGCTTCAGGTATCCCGGCGCCTCCCGGATGATGCGGCGGTAAAAATCCAGGCCGTCCGCCCCGCCGTCCAGGGCCAGGGCAGGCTCCCGGCGCACCTCCTCCTGCAGGCCGGGCAGCTCCCCCGCCGGGATATAGGGCGGATTGCTGAGGATCAGATCAAAGCTTTCCCCGGCGAAGGGCGCAAACAGATCTCCCCGGCGCACCTCCACCCGCGCGCCGCAGCGGGCGGCGTTCTCCCGGGCCAGATCGCAGGCCACAGGGCTGATATCCCCGGCCAGCACCTGCGCCTTTGGAAACGCGTGCGCCAGCGCCACCGCCAGCGCCCCGCTGCCGGTGCAGAGATCCAGTACCCTTTCGCTGCCCCGCATGCGGTCCATCGCCTGCTGGCACAGCGCTTCGGTATCGAACCGGGGGATCAGCACCCCGGGGACGGCCTTCAGGCAAAGGCCCATAAAATACGCCTCGCCCAGGAGGTACTGCAGCGGCTCCCGGCTCTCCCGCCGGGCCAGCAGCGCCTCAAAGGCCGCCAGCGTTTCCGCCCCCAGGGGCCGGCCGGCATCCGCCCGCAGGGAAAGGGGCGGCTCCCCGGTCACGTGGGACAGGAGCAGCGCGGCGTCGTTGGCCGGCTCGGGCACCCCGGCGGCCTCCAGCCGCGCCGCGGCGGACCGGAGCGTTTCCCGTATATCAGGCATCCTTTTCTCCTTGCGCCCAGCTGCGCAGCAGCGCTTCCTGGCCGGCGGTGAGCGTCACCGGCTTGCCATCCACCACCAGGCGCACGCCGGAAGCGGGCTTGGGCGCGTGCCCCCGGCAGCCCTGGGCGCAATAGGCCTGGGACAGGGCGATATCCGCGCCGCGCAGCGAGGCGTCCAGCGCCTCCAGGCTGCCGCATTCCGCCACCCGGGCGATCAGCAGATCGGCCAGCTGCGCGATATCCCGCTCCGGATGCAGCACGGGCAGGCCGTTCAGCTGCCGTTCCTCCCCGTTGGCGATCAGGCCGGACACCGCCAGCGTGCGGTCGTTCAGCCGTTCCGCGGCGTCCTTCTCTCCATGGGCCGCCACGATGCGGGCGGCGGGCAGCTCATAATCGCCCTCGCACAGCACCCAATCGCAGTCGGTATAATGGGCCAGGATCTGGGAAGGCCGCAGGGGCCGGGGATAGAGGATGCTGGTCTCGGCGGCCGCCCGGGCGGTGACCACGCAGGCCCCGGCCTGGGCGTGGCGGTGGGTGTTGCTGCCGGGCTTGTCCATATGAAAGGTGGGGCAGAACACCGATTTGACGGTGCCCACGGCATAGCCCCGGCGGATCAGCTCCCGGGTCAGGGCCTCCACCACGGTGGTTTTGCCCGAGCCGCGGATGCCCACAACGGTAAGCACAGCGTGCCCACGTGCTTGCCCGTACAGAGCACCGGGATGCCCACGGCGGCGGCCTTCAGCAAAAGCTCCAGGGACAGCCGTCCGGTGGTGCACAGCACGGCGCAGCCCGGCTCCCAGCCCTGGGCGGCCGCCAGGCCCACCGCCTTATCCAAGGCGTTGTGACGCCCGATATCCCGGCCCCACGCGCGCTGATCCTTCCAGGCGATCAGCGCCCCATGGCAGCCGTCGCGGCTGTCCCGGGCGGAAAGCGCCGCCATCAGATCCTCCAGATACGCCCGGCTGACAGTCAGCGGTGATCGAACCTTCTGCAGCGCCTCCAGCCGTTCATTCAAATCCTCCGGCAGGCCGGGATCCGGCGCAGCCTCCGCCTGCCAGGCATCCCCCGCCCGCTCGACGCGCAGCGGCCTTCTGCCCCGGGTCAGCAGCCGCCCGGCAAGCAGCGCCGCCTCCTCCCCCGGGGAGCAGAGCAGCGCCGGCTGCGGCAGTCCGTTCAGCCGCCAGCGCAGCAGGCTTTCGGTCATCTGTTTTCCGCTCATGCTTTTTCCCGCAGCAGCGCCAGCATCTCCTGATCGATGGCGCTGCGGTTCTCCTCGGTAACGGTGATCACCCGCACGCGGGGATGCCGCCGGATAAATTCATGCCAGGCCTGCCCCTGCCGGAGCACGCCCAGCACCGGGATATCGCCGTCCAGACAGGCCAGGATCTCCCGCTGGAAAACCGCCGCCTGCTTTTCCAGGTGGCCGCATTCATCCATCAGGATCAGTCCCTCGGGATGCCGCCGGGCCTTCCGCAGGAGCGATACGCCCCAGGTATCGAAGCGCTCGGTCAGCGCATGCATGCGGCCCTCCCGGAGCTCCGCCACAATATGCTCCTCCAGCAGCGCGTCGGGATCGGCGGCGGGCACCATATACAGGGAGCTGGAGCCCCGCTCCCGGGTCAAAAAACGGGTGCGGAAGCCAAAAAGCGGCCGTCCCATCGCCTCCGATACCCGGTTCAGCGCCCGGCTTTTGCCGATCTGCTTTTCCCCGGTCAAAAAAACATGCATGGCTTCCGCTCCTTATCATCGCGCGTTTTAACAATTATATGTCAGAAGGGAAAAAAAGTAAAGCGCTGCCCCTCCGCGCATTTGGCCTCTTGAAATCCGGGGAGCGATGCTTTATAATCATAGTAACGTAAGGAGGGCCTTTGCTTTGTTTAACATCGGGTTTGCGGAGCTGCTGCTGGTGCTGGTGATCGCCTATGTGATCGTCGGCCCCAAGGATCTGCCCAAGGTGGCGCGGTGGCTGGGACGCATGGTCAAGCGGGCGCGGCAGCTGATCCGCGAGGTCAAGGAGGAGATCGGCTGGAACGAGCTGATGGACGAAACCCAGGATGTGCGCCAGGATATCAACCAGACGCTGAAGGAAGCCGACGTGACAAGTGATCTGCGCGACGCCGCCAAACAGCTGAATCAAAACCTGAACGAAGCCAAAAAGGACACCTACAAGAAAGACTGACCCATAGATAAAGGGAGGCAATATTCATGAGACTGGGAACCACCGAAATCATCCTGATCATCGTGCTGGCGCTGGTGCTGTTCGGCGGCGGCAAGCTGGCCGGCGTGGGCAAGGCCCTGGGCAAGAGCATCAAGGACTTCAAGCAGGAAGTCAAGGAAGAGGACGCCGATAAGAAGCCCGAGGACGATACGAAGGCCTGAGTATGGCAAACGAAAACATATCCGCCCCGCAGGAGCCAAGCCCGCAGGAGGTAAGCCCCCAGGAGAAGCGCTCCTCGCTGCTGAGCCACCTGCTGGCGCTGCGGCGGGTGCTGGTGATATCGGCCATCGCCCTGGTGGCCGCCTTTGTGCTGGTGTTCTACCTGGCCATCGAGCAGCTGATGGCCTGGATCATCGGCCCCATCCAGGCCCGGGGCATCGAGATCATATACACCGCCATGTCCGAGGCGCTGGTGACCAAATTCAAGGTGGCGCTGATCGCCGCCGCGGTGGCCGCCAGCCCGGTGATCATCTGGCAGGCCTGGGGCTTTATCAAGCCCGCCCTGTACCCCAAGGAAAAAAAGGCCTTCCGGCTGCTGTTTTTCATCGCGCTGCTGCTGTTTTTGACCGGCGTCACCTTCTGCTATTTCGCGGTGTACACCCTGGCGGTGGATTTCTTCCTGATCCAGGGCGACGGGCTGGCCACGCCCATGCTGTCCATCGATAAGTACGTCAGCTTCCTGTTCGGGTTCATCGTGCCCTTCGGCATCGCCTTCCAGCTGCCGGTGTTCATGTACCTGACCACCCGGGTGGGCTGGACCAATTATAAAATGCTCTCCAGCAAGCGCAAATTCGTGATCCTGGGCATCTTTGTACTGGCCGCCATCCTGACCCCGCCGGACGTCGTATCCCAGCTGGCGCTGGGCGTGCCGCTGTGCGTATTGTTTGAGATCGGCGTGCTGGTCTCCCGGCTGACCAAGCCCCGGCAAAGAGAATAAACACCCCGGAACCCTCCTGCGGGAGGGTTCCTTTTCTATTTGTCTGATATTGAGTTAGCATATACTAACTGGCAAAATAATTTGCCGTATTCCACATTTTTTGTGCTCCTCCCCCTTTTCAAACCATAAAAAATATGATAACATATGTTTACATGAAAGTAAGCTCCGAGTCCTGTACGACCCCCGCGGCCGTCCTGACCAATGAGTGCCCCCGGCAACGGAGGTGCTTGCCTTTTGCGAAGGAGCCCGGCTTTTTATCCAACCGGCATACGGCGTATGCTTTGTTTGGGTGCGGAAAGGCCGGGCTTTCATACTGCCTGAACCTTTATTTGCAAGGAGGAGTTCCAATATGGCTGAAACAAAGGATCGCAAGAGCTTCCTCGATAAGGATTATACCCGCCGCCAGTTCCTGAAGCTGTCCGGCAAGAGCCTGGCTGGTCTGGCAATCTCCACCTCCATGCTCAGCGTGCTGGGTGTGACCCGGGAAGCCGTCGCGGAAGACAAGGTGCGCCTGTGGGCGTTCCCCCAGGGCCTGCTGGTGGTCAACGAGGACCGCTGCGTGGGCTGCCAGCGCTGCGAGATCAACTGCACGCTGACCAACGACGGCTGCTGCAGCAGCTACATCAGCCGCGTCAAGGTGACGCGCAACCTGTACTCCAGCCGCAACGGCCACGGCCTGTACACCGAGGATAACTGGACCTACTTCCCGGATACCTGCCGCCAGTGCGAGGATCCGGCCTGCGGCAACGCCTGCCCCATGGGCGCCATCTACGCCGACAACATGGGCATCCGCCGCGTGGATACCGACAAGTGCATCGGCTGCGGCGCCTGCACCCAGGCCTGCCCCTGGCATATGCCCACGGTGAACCCGATCACCAAGAAATCCTCCAAGTGCATCATGTGCGGCGCCTGCGCGGAGGGCTGCCCCTCCGGCGCGCTGAGCATCATTCCTTGGGACCGCGTCGCTTCCGCCGCGCAGGAAATCTGACCCCGGCTAACAATTGAAACAGGAGGAATTGCAATATGTCTGTGAAAAATGGCATTAACGGCTGGGCGGGTACGATCCTCCGTGTGAACCTGACCACCGGCTCCATTACAAAAGAGGATACCCTGCCCAAGTACCGCCCCTATATCGGCGGCATGGGCATCGGCTATAAGGTGATCTGGGACGAGGTTCCCCTGGATACCGATCCCCTGGGCCCGGACGCCAAGTGCGTGTTTGGCGTAGGCCCGCTGACGGCCTCCGGCGTTCCCTGCTCCGGCCGTATGAACGTGACCCTGCTCTCCTGCTGGAGCAAGGGCTACTCCATCGTGGACGCCCATATGGGCGGCCATATCGCCCATGCCTTCAAGTATGCCGGCTATGACGCCATGATCGTGGAAGGCCAGAGCGACAAGCCCGTATACATCAAAATCGAAGATGAAAACGTGACCATCGAGGACGCCAGCCACATCTGGGGCAAGGGCACCTTCGAGGCCAACGCCATCCTGGCCAAGGAAAACGGCCCCGAATTCGACGTGGCCACCATCGGCCCCGCCGGCGAAAACCTGGTGCCCATGAGCAACATCGTCACCTCCTTCGGCAACAGCGGCGGCGCCGGCATCGGCGCTCTGCTGGGCAGCAAGAAGGTAAAGGGCCTGGCGGTGCGCGGCACCGGCGCGGTCAAGATCGCCCGTCCCATGGAAGTGCGCCTGCTCTCCAACTACATGATCAAGGACCTGGTGGGCGGCAATAACAACCATACCGTTCCCTGCCATGCCCAGAGCTGGTCCGAATACGTGGCCACCAACAACCGTTGGCAGGGCGCCCCCGGCATCACCTGGGACAAGGCTCCCAAGGGCCCCATCGATATGGGCGAGCAGCCCAGCGGCCAGATCAACGTGGCGGCCCTGCGCTGCAACAAGGGCGTGTTTGACTTTGGCGAAGTGGCCGAAAAGTACACCGTAAAGCAGGGCGGCTGCTCCTCCTGCCCGGTGCGCTGCTACACCGAATACGATATGGATCCCCTGGCCGATTACGATCTGCCCACCCACGTTTCCAACACCTGCATGCCCATCATCAAGATGCTGGAGTGGTATCCCAACCACAAGGACGCCAGCGGCGAATCCGTCAAATCCACCCATGACTTCGTGGACGAGGGCGATGCCAAGATGATCCTGGGCGGCGCTGGCTCCCGCGCGGCTGATGAATATGGCGTATGGTGCAACTACGGCAACCTGTACGAGGACTTCAACATGGCCTACACCACCGGCGTGCTGAAGGACGTGGCCGACCGCCTGTATCCCGGCGAATGGGAGCAGATCCCCTGGGATCTGATGGAATCCGGCGATCCCCGCTGGGTGTGGGAGTGCTACCGCCGCATCTCCACCGGCGAGGGTCTGTTTGCCGATCTGGGCCTGGGCACCTATCGCCTGTACGAGAAGTGGGGCATGGATGATCCCGCCAAGAACGTGGCCGGCGTCAGCTTCTACGATTTCGTCAACGGCAAGAACTTCAACATCGGTCACAACGGCTATCCCCGCCATCACGGCCCGGAAAACTGCTGGCAGGCCGGCACGCTGTACAGCATGATGTACAACCGTGACTGCATGATCCACCACCTGATCAACTTCTGCTCCTCCGGCGCTCCCTACAACGAGATCACCAAGCCCGTGCTGGAGCACTTCTTCGGCGAAGGCTGCACCGACGCCCAGAAGAAATACAC
>CADAHU010000002.1 GCA_902787835.1 uncultured Eubacteriales bacterium | reverse complement strand
AAAG
Organism: uncultured Eubacteriales bacterium; assembly: GCA_902787835.1. Taxonomy (GTDB): domain Bacteria; phylum Bacillota; class Clostridia; order Christensenellales; family Aristaeellaceae; genus SFMI01. Next base: position 53,244 of record CADAHU010000002.1, on the reverse strand, counting down.
CCTGAAAATTTCCGATAAAACAAGCGAGCTTGTTTTTCGGTAATTTTCAGGCTTTTCCCTGTGCGCTTTGCGCACAGGTCGGCAGCGAAGCTGCCAGCCCGGGAGCGGTGGATGGCGTTAAAGCCAGTTTGCGTATAGCCAGCAGCATTTACGGCGACAAATGCAGCCTTCTTCGGTTCCTTCTTGGGCTCCAAGAAGGAACGCCCCCGTTCGTTCCCCTCTCACACCAATTTCAGTTTGGTAATGTCTTGTTATAAATTGGTATGAGAGCGCTTATTCCGTTACCGTTTCCGGCTCTTCAAAATCCGGATCGGCGGGGGGCATATGATCGCAGACCATAAACAGCGCGTCCTCGCCGTTATCCTCGTAGTATTTTTTGCGCACACCCACCTGAATAAAGCCGTTGCGCAGGTATACGTGCTGGGCGATCTCATTGCTGCGGCGCACCTCCAGGGTCATGTAAACCACGCCCAGGTTGGCGGCGTACCGGATCAGCCCTTCGGTCAGCGCCTGGCCGATGCCCTGGCCGCGGTACTCCTTTTTGACCGCGATGTTGGTGATATGGCCCTCATCCATCACGATCCAGACGCCTGCAAAGCCCACGATCTCGCCGGTGGGCAGCTCCGCCACCAGATAGCGGGCGCAGGCATTGCGGGTCATTTCCTCATAAAAGCTCTGCCGGCTCCAGGGGATGGCAAAGGTGGCCGCCTCGATGGTGTGTACGGCGTCCACGTCTTCCACCGTCATGCGGCGCAGGGTATAATCAGCCATGGCTTGCCTCCCGCCTGGAGCGCTCGCGCTCCGCCTGGGGCGCGCGCAGGTACAGCGGCTGCAGCGTCAGGTAATCCACCGCCTGATCGATATCCCGGGCCGCCAGGCAGGCCACAGACGCCGGGCGCAGATACAGGCTGTGGGCCGCGGCGAACCGCGTGCGTGGGCCCAGGGCTTCCGTGATCTGCTCCCGATACGTGAGCACGCCATCCCCGGTAAAGAGATAGCGATCACCCAGGGCGGCCAGCGCGGCCAGGTATTCCTCCAGCTTGACCACGCAGTCTTCCATCAGCCGCCTGCCGCCCCGGAAGGCCGCGCCGTAAACCTGGTGCACCCGGGCGTCCTGGATGGGGCAGATGATCTCCTCCGGGCTGTCGATGCCCAGAGCCGTGGCCTCCAGGGCGTCCACGGCGATGCAGGGGATGCCCAGCGCGTGGCTCATGGCCTTTACCGCCGTTACGCCGATGCGCACGCCGGTAAAGCTGCCCGGCCCCACGGTGACCGCCAGGTGGGTCAGCTGCTCCTTTTGCAGGGCGGTGCGGGCCAGCGCCTCCTCCACCATGGGCATGATGCTCTCGGAATGGGTCATTTTATTGATTGCCATGGCCTCGTAGCGGATGCGGCCCTCCTCCAGGATCGCCACGCCCGCCACCGGGCCGGAAGTATCCAGTGCCAACAGGATCATCTGTGCTGCGCCTCCCATCTGCCGTGGGGAATCATTGTCAGGATGCGGCTGTCGTCCTCCTGGGGGCTGATCAGCACCTCCAGGCAGGTATCGGGCAAAAGGTCCTCCGCCCGCTCGTGCCACTCGATCAGGCATACGCCATCGCCGCCGATGTACTCCTCCAGCCCCATATCGGTGATCTCGCTTTCATCCCCGATGCGGTACCAGTCAAAATGGTACAGCGGCAGCCGGCCCTCGTCGTATACGTTCAGAATGGTGAAGGAAGGGCTGGGCACCGCCGATGTGATCCCCAGGCCCCGGGCCACGCCCCGGGCAAACTCGCTCTTGCCCGCGCCCATGCGCCCGCTGAGCAGCACCACATCGCCCACACGCAAAGAAGCCGCAAGCCGCTTGCCCGCGGCCTGCGTGTCTTCCCTGGTAACGGCTGTAACCGTTGTCATATGATGGTTTTCTCCTCTGTGTCAGAATACGATGGCCGCGCCTTCCCGGCGCACGCTGAGCACGTGGCAGGCGTGATCGCCAAACACGTCGTTCATATGGCGCACAAAGCGATCCTCCTGATCCTCGGGCACCAGGTTGAGCGTGGTGCCGGCAAAGCCGCCGCCGTGCACGCGCCAGGCGCCGCAGTCCTTGAGCATGAATTCCGCCATGCTCAGCGCCACGCCCAGCGATTGATTGGCGGGATTGGCATACACGTTTTGCAGGTACATCCAGCTGCTGCGGCCCGATTCGATCAGGATGCGCTTGAAGCTCTCCACATCGTTGGCCTTCACCGCCTTGATCAGCGCCTGCACGCGGTCGTTCTCGTTAAAATAATGGAAGGCGCGCAGGGCGGCGCGGTCGCTGGTCTCCCGAATCACCCGGGGCATCTCGTGCCACAGCTGCTCGGGCCGCACCCGGCGCAGGGTCTCCTCGCCAAAGCACCTGGCCACGTCGTGCATCTCCTGGCGCACGGCGGCGTAATCCGCCGTCAGGTCGTCATGGCTGCCGCCGGTATTGACCACCACCAGGCTGTAGCCGCTCAGATCCATCTGCAGCGGGGTGACCCGGGGCGTATCCTTAAAATCGATGGCGACCAGGCCGCCCACGGAGGAGGCCATCTGGTCCATCAGCCCGCTGGGCTTGCCAAAGTATACGTTTTCGGCGTACTGGGAGATCTCCGCCCGCTTGACGGGGTCGATCTGCATGCCGTTGTACAGCGCGTCGAACACCGCCACGATCAGCACCTCGAAGGCCGCCGAGGAGGAAAGGCCGCTGCCGGTGAGCACGTTGGAGGTGGCGTTGGCGTCAAAGCCGCCGATTTTGAGGCCCATTTCCGTCAGCCGGTTGGCGATGCCGCGGATGATGGAGGCGGGCTTGCCCATCTCCTCGGGGCGGATGCTCAGATCGCTCAGATCGATCTCCACCGCCGGGAAGCCCTCGCTGTGCAGGCGCACGCGCATATCCTCGCGGCGGCGCACCGCGGCCACGGTATCCAGATTGACGGCGGCCGCCATCACCAGGCCGTTGTTGTGGTCGGTATGGTTGCCGCACAGCTCCGTGCGCCCGGGCGCGCTGATGATCATGGGCGCTTCCTCGCTGCCGAACAGATCCACATGCCGCTTGAGCAGGTGCATATAGCGCTCCAGCTGATGGGCCATTTTGCCGTCCTTGCAGCCGTAGAGCCGGGCCAGCCGCTCCATGCCGGCGGCGGATTTCAGGGTGAGCATCAGATCGCTTGCGGTTTTCATCATTGGTTCCTCCCGTCCAACACGGCCTGCCAGAAGGCCATGAATTCTTCAAGTCCGGCTTCCTTCAGCCCGGCTTCAAAATCGGCGAAGCTCGCATCGCTGATTTCCGTTTCGCCCGTGACCCAGTTGCCGATGGCCAGATCCACCAGCCGGCCGATCCTGCTCTGCAGCGGCGCGATCTGGGCGGCCTGGGCCTCGGTCAGCGTGTAATAGGGGAAGGGGCGCTGGGCCAGGGCGTTCAGGCTTTGGATCTGATCGGACAGCGTGGCCACCGTCTGGTCGTGATACCGGCGCTGGAAGGTGTCCGTGGCGTAGCAGGGGTAGGATGTGCCCGAGGAGAGCAGCGTATCGCCGCTGAAGTAGGTATTGCTGGAGGCGCTGGTGGTCAGCCGCCAGGTGTTATCGCCGTCCACCACGTAATCCACGTTCTCCAGGCCGGCGGAGGCCATGATGTACACCTCCTCGGTGTAGAACTGATCCACCCAGCCCAGGATCTCGGCGATGTTCTGGCAGGCGCTGGTCACGGCAAAGGTGCCGCGCTGCACCGGGCCCAAAAAGCTGCGGTAAACGGCCTGGCCGTTATAGGCCAGCGGGGGCATCACGCTGTACTGCGTCGCCCAGGAGGCAGGCAGGAAAACGGTGGGCAGGGTAGTGATGGCGCCGCCGTATACGTTGGTATCGCTGTCCTTGGTCACCTGGCGCAGGTTGTCGGCGGTGATGAAGCCCTGGGGATCCAGCAACCCCTCGCTGAACAGCTGATGCAGCCATTCCATAAAGGGGCGGAAGGCGGGATCCAGGGGCACGAACTGCGCCTGATTATCCACTGCACGAAGATTATAATCGTTGGCGATCAGGCCGAAGGCGTGACCCAGGAATTTGAGGTCGAAGGCGCCCAGGAAGGCCAGGGGGATCTCATCCTGCTTGCCGTTGCGGTTGGGATCGCCGGCTTTGAAGGCGCGCAGCACCTCCGTCAGCTCCTCCGCCGTGGTGGGCATTTGCAGCCCCAGGGCGGTCATCCAGCTCTGGTTCAGCCATACGCAGTTCTGGGCCGGCGTCTCGTTGATGGCGGGCAGGGCGGCGATGCGCCCGTCGGGCAGGGTGATGGCCTGCTCATACTCCGGATGGGCCTGCAGCAGGGCGCTGAGGTTCGGGCAGTATTCGCTCAGGTAGGGCTTGAGATCGATGATCACGCCCCGCTCCAGCAGGCCGATGCACTCGGCGTCGCTGAGCTGGGCCTTGAACAGCACGTCGGGCAGATCGCTCTGGCCCGCCTGCATTTCCGCCTTGGCCTTCGTCCAGTCCGCTGCGTCGGTATACTGGCGATAGGTAAAATGCACGCCGGTTTTTCCTTCCATGCGCGCAAAAAACTTGTTGTCGCTCCAGGAGCGGTAGGTATCGCTGCTGTCATAGCCAGCCATGGTGTATTCGGCCAGGGCCGCGCAGGGCAGCACCACCAGCGCGGCGATCAGGCAAAGAACGCGTTTCAGCATCGCGGTTCCTCCTTTGCGTCATATCCGTCATTATACAACAGCCGGGCGCTTCAGCGCAACTGTTTCCCCTAATCTTTGCGGATCCGGGCCATGAAGAAGCCCTCGTGGGCCTCGGTGGGGCAGAGGCACAGCGCCCCGGGCAGGGACGATGGCAAAAGGGGCAGGCGCTCCATACCCGGAAAATCGATGGCTTCCACATGGGCTTTTTTGCCCTTCAGCGCTGAGCGGACCACGCTTTCATTTTCGATCTCCAGGATGGAGCAGGTGGAATACACCATCGATCCACCGGCCTTGAGCAGCCCCAGCGCCTTGCGCAGCAGCTGCAGCTGCACGGCGGCGGAATTGCGCACCAGCTTTTCCGAAAAGGCGCGGATGCCCCGGGGATCGCTCAAAAGCAGCGTGCCGCTGCCGCTGCAGGGAGCGTCCAGCAGGATCTGATCGAAGCGGAAAAAATCCTCCAGCTTCCGGGCGTCCTGGATCATCACGTTCACCCGGGCGGTTCCCTGCTTTTTCAGGTTGTATTGCAGCTTTTCCGCCCGGATTTTGTTCATCTCGCAGGCGGTGATGTTGGCGCGGTTCCCGGTCATGGCGGCCATCTGGGCGGTTTTCCCGCCGGGGGCGGCGGCCATATCCAGGATGTCCGCTCCGGGCCGGGGGGCCAGCGCGATGGGCGGCAGCATGGAGGAAAGGTTTTGCAGGTAGATTTCGCCCTGCTCATAGGCTGGCAGCTGCCAGATATCCCGCTCAGCAGCCTCGGGCAGCAAAAACGCGTCCTCGCTCCAGGGGAGGCGCTCAAAGGCGATGCCCTGGGCGGAAAGCAGCGCGGCCACGGCCTCCGGGGTGGTTTTCAGGCGGTTGGCCCGCAGGCTGGTCCGCCGGGGCCCCTGCATGCCATCCCGGATGCGGGCGGCGGTTTCGGCCCCGTACTGGGCTTCGATGGATTTTACAAAGAATTCCGGCAGCATGGCGGCTCCTTTACAATACGTACTGTTCGATGAATTTTGCCGCGCCGTCCCGGTCATACCGGTCGGTGACGATATCCGCGGCGGCCCGCACATCGCCGCTGCCGTTGCCCATGGCCACGCCGCAGCCGGCGGCCTTCAGCATTTCAACATCGTTGCCGCCGTCGCCCAGGGCGGCGCAGCGGGCAAGATCGATGCCCAGATGCCCGCACAGCCAGCGGACGCCCGCGCCCTTGGTGCGGCCCTTGGGCGCGATCTCGTAGCCGTTGCCCATGCCGCTGGACAGCTCAAACACCCCCAGGGGCCGCAGCGCGGCGTCAATGCGGGCGATATCGGCGTTATCGCTTTCCACAATATTGATCTTTTCCAGCCCCGGCGCGCCTGCCGCCAGGTATTCCTCCAGGCTTTCGGCCACCGGCGAGGTTCCCTGGCGCAGATACTTTTTGTGCCAGGGCGGCAGGGGACGGGTGTGGATTTTATCATGGCAGGCGCGGGTCAGCAATATTTCCCCGTTGGCGAACAGCTCATAAAAATCCACGTTCGCCGCCACGATGGGGCAGGCGATGCGGGCCAGCGCCGGATCAAAATCCGTATGCTGCAGCAGCGCGCCGCTGTGCAGATCGTCGATGGCCGCGCCATTGCTGGTCAGGGCGTAATCAAAGCCCAGATCCAGGGCGCTTTCCGGCAGGATGCAGCGGCAGCGCCCGGTGGCGAAGGCCAGCTTCACCCCGGCGGCCTTTGCCGCCAGCACGGCCTCCCGGTTGCGCGGGGAGATCGTAAAATGATCCGGCCCCACCAGCGTGCCGTCGATGTCGAAAAACAGAATATCAAAGTTTGCCATGGATTGCTCCTTTATTCCTGATGCGGCTTCCACGCCAGGGCGTCCCGCACATCCTGCTCCTCCCAATCGCTTTCATCCTCGCCCCTGGCGATGGTCTCCAGCGCCTTGCGGGCGATATCGGCGTCATAGCCGTGGCGGGCCAGCATGGCCAGCGTGCGCTGGTACAGCTTGCGGTCCATATCGCCATGGGTGCGGGCCAGGTATTTGCCGGTGAGCCGTACCGCGTCGGCCAGCTGATCCGCGTCGGAGAGCTGATCCACCGCGGCCCGGGCGGTTTCCCGGTCGATCCCCCGGCGGGACAGCTCCTGGTGCAGGCGGTTGCGGCCGTATTTGTGGGTGCGGCTGCGGGCGTAATTGCTGGCGTAGGCGGCGTCGTCCAGCAGTTCCTCGGCGTACAGCTTTTCGATGACCTTGCGCACGCAGGCCTCCGGGTATCCTGCCCGGGTCAGCTTGTCCCGGATCTCAAACTCCGTGCGGTCGCACAGCGCCAGCATCTTTACCGCGCTGTCCAGGGCGTGGGGATAGCCCCGCAGCAGCATGTACTGCCGGTATGCCTCCGCATCGAGGGCTTGTCCCTTCTTCACCGGCCGTTCCCGGTACAGGGAGCCGGGCACCCGCAGGGTCTCGCCGTTTTCCAGGCGGATCAGGGCGCTGCCCTGGATCTTTTTGATCTCAATGATCGTTTCCATCAAAAACCAGCCTCATGATCGCAATATTGATATCGGACAGCACGCCCACCCGGGCTTCCGAGGCTCCGCTGGTCAGCAGCGCGAAGCCGCGCCCGGCGGCGGGATCATAGAACAGCCCGTGCATGGCCCCGTAGGCCAATCCCTGATGGCCATACAGCGTCTGCGGCAGCACATCATGCACGATGAAGGTGCCCAGGCCCATCCCCAGCCGGGGATCCCGCTCCCCAAAATCCGCCAGCTTGCGGCGCATGGGGGCGTAGCGGTCGCGCATCAGCTCCGTGCCCAGCCGGGCCAGATCGGGGGCGGAAATGTACAGATTTCCCTGGCTCAGCAGGTAATGACGCTCCGGGTCGGGGGCGTCGGGCGGCAGGGGCTTGGCCCGTCGGGCGGCGGCGTCCATCCGGGGCTTGGCTGAGGGCGGCAGCACCCGATAGGCGCTGGCCAGATCGCCCTGGATCTTTTGCGGATAAAAGCTGGCGGTCACCTTCAGGGGGCCGAACACCGCCTCCTGCATGATTGCCTCAAAGGATTTGCCCAGCATGCCCTCCAGCACGCAGGCGGCGATGCCCGCGCCCAGATTGGAATACTCAAACCGCCCGAATTCCGCCGTATGGCTGTCGCCCTGCATCAGGCGGGACAGCGGCGCGGGATCGCTGCAGGCGGCGATGTAGGCGCGCCCGTCATGGATGCCCGCGGTGTGGCTCAGCAGCCTGCGCAGGGTAACGGGGGCGTCCGGCGCTTTGGGGTGCCGCAGGGAACAGGGCAGATACCGGTCCGCGTCGGCGTCGATATCCAGATCGCCGGCCTCGTGCAGCCGCCAGGCGGCCAGGGCGGTGATGTGCTTGCTGATGGAGGCGGTGCGGAACACCGTATCCCGCCGCGCATCGCCGTATACCGACACGCCGGTGACGCCGCGGCGGTCAAACAGCGCCGCCACGCCATCCCGGGTATGCTGCCTGCGAAGCGCCCTTTCCATGCCGGGCGGCACGCTGCCCTCCTGGCTGTATGCCCGCCGGGGATTGGGCAGACAGCCCAGCGCCAGACGGTAGGCGCACGCTTTCCACTTTTTCACAATACCACCTCATAATCCCGGCGCGCGCCGGGCATAATGATACCGCAACAACAAAAAAGGAGGGAATCCTTATGGCTTCTCAGTGCAATCTCAGCACCAAGGATCTGTCCGTGATCGAGGATCAGCTGACCCACCTGGCCACCGCCTGCCGCGTCACCCAGGGCTATGCCCAGCGCTTCCAGGACGCCCAGCTGCGCGGCCTGGCCAGCACCGTGGCCCAGCATCACCGCCAGCAGTACGACGCGCTTTTCGCGTTCCTGAACGGCTGTCAGTAAGGAGGTAACCGCTATGCAGAACACCATGCAGAACCAGCAGAACGCCGCCGGCAATAATCAGCCCGCCCTGACCGATCAGGAGCTGGCCTTCGATCTGCTCTACCAGGAAAAATCGCTGATGGCCAACATCTCCTCCGAGGTGGTGGAGGGCAGCCAGCCCGGCCTGCGCAACGTGATGAACGATATGTTTATGCAGATGGGCCAGGATCAGCTGCAGATCTTCCAGGCCATGAACAGCCAGGGCTGGTACCAGCTGAAGCCCGCGCCGGCCCAGGATATCCAGACCGCCAAGCAGAAGTATCAGCAGATGCGCAATACCCTGTGACGGCAAACAGCCAAAAGAGCCTTTCCGTTACGGAGAGGCTTTTTGCTTTGCTTTTCTGCGAAGGATCACTGCCAGGGAGAGAAGGAACAGCGCCGCGGCCAGCGCCTGGGATACCCGCACCGGGCCCAGCATCAGGCTGTCGGTGCGCAGCCCTTCGATCACCGCCCGGCCCGCGCCGTACCACAGCAGGTAGCGCCAGAATACGTCGCCGGGCTGCTTGGCCTTTTTGCGGTAGATCCATAAAAGGATGAAGCCCAGGGCGTTCCAGCAGCTTTCATAGAAGAAGGTGGCCATGTGCCACGTCCCGTCCACGAGGACCGCCGCGGGAAAAAACTGCCAGGCGGGGTCGGTCACCGCATAGCCGAAGGCCTCGCCGTTAAAAAAGTTGCCCCAGCGGCCAATGGCCTGGCCCAGGATCACCAGCGGCGCGCCGATATCCAGCAGCGTCAGGAAGGGAAGCTTCTTCCTGCGGCTCAAGAGCCACAGGCCGATGAACCCGCCGATCACCGCGCCGTAGATCGCCAGCCCGCCCTGCCAGAAGTACAGGGCGCTCAGGGGATCGGCGGCATAGTAATCCCAGCGGAAGATCACATAGTAGATCCGGGCGCAGATCACCGCCGGCGGTACCGCCCACAGGATCATATCCAGCCCGGTATCCGGGGGCAGGAGCCGCCGCCGCGCCTCCCGCTGGCACAGGATCGCGCCCAGCAGGATGGCGCAGGCGATCAGCAGCCCGTAGATAGAGACGACGCCGAATAGTTTGTTGCTCATGAAAGGCATTATTTGCCCGCCGTTCCCGCTTTATGCACCGTCTGCAGCCAATCGCGGATGGGCAGGTGCTGGGGACACTGCTTTTCGCAGGCGCCGCAGCGCACGCAGCGGCCCGCGTCGGCGTTCTCTTTTACAAAATCCTGATACCGGCGGGGGAAATCGGCCAGACGGTCAAACATGTTAAGCTCGTTGTAGGTGCGGAAATTGCGGGGGATGGCCACGCCCTTGGGGCAGGGCAGGCAGTATTCGCAACCGGTGCAGCCGATGGGCATGCGCCGCTGATAGCCCGCGCGCAGCTCCGCGATCAGCGCCTTGTCGCCGTCGCTCAGGCAGTTTACCTTCACATCGTTAAAGATGCGCAGGTTGTCCCGCAGCTGCGCTTCGTCGCTCATGCCGCTGAGGATGGTGGCGATCTGCGGCTCGTTGCCCAGGAAACGGAAGGCCCATTCCACCGGACCGCGCTTTTCCGGATAGGCGTCCATGATGGCGCGGATATCATCGCTGGGCTTGGCCAGCGCGCCGCCGCGCAGGCCCTCCATGATCACCAGGGGCACGCCGCGCTGGCGGGCCAGTTCAATGCCCCGGTCGCCGGCCTGATGGTTGATATCCAGATAGTTGTACTGGATCTGCGCCATGCACCAATCGTAGCTGGTGATGATATCGGCAAATACGTCGTATTCATCGTGGAAGGAGAAGGCGGGATAGCGGATGCGGCCGTCCTTCACCGCGCTGTCCAGAAACTCCAGCGCGCCCAGGCTCTTCATCTTTTCCCACCGGTCGCGGCCCAGAGCGTGCAGCAGGTAGAAATCCACATAGGGCACCTGCAGCTTTTTGAGCTGCTCGTCCAGCAGGCGGTCCATATCCGCCCGGGTGTTTACCATCCAGCAGGGCAGCTTGGTGGCCAGCTTGACGCGCTCCCGGTAGCCGTCCTTCAGCGCCAGGCCAACGATGACCTCGCTCTGGCCGTCGTGATAGGGATAGGCGGTGTCCACATAATTGATGCCGCCGTCGATGCCTTCCCGGATCAGCGCCACGGCGCGGTCGGTATCGGGCGCTTTTTTGCCGTCCTGCTCGGTCAGAGGCAGGCGCATGCAGCCGAAACCCAAACGGGATACATCAAAGCCGAGATTGCCGAAAGGAACATACTGCATTGCTTTTACCTTCCAATCTTTGTAGAATGTACCCTCAGTATACCATAAATCAAAAAGGAAGGAAAGCAATAAATTGCGATCCGCCTGTTCTTATGCTATAATATCGGCGTACCGATATTGTAAGGAAAGCAGGCGCAGGCATGTATCAGGCTTTATACCGCAAATGGAGACCGCGCACCCTGTCCGAAATGGTGGGCCAGGAGGCCGTGATCCGCACCCTCCGCAACCAGGTGGCCTCGGGCCGCATCGCCCACGCCTATCTCTTCTGCGGCAGCCACGGCACCGGCAAGACCAGCGCAGCCAAGATCATGGCCCGGGCCATCAACTGCGAGCATCCGGTCAACGGCGATCCCTGCCTGGAATGCGACAGCTGCAAGGCGCTGGCGGGCGACGCCTCGCTGGATGTGTTTGAGATGGACGCCGCCAGCAACAGCCGGGTGGAGGAGATCCGCGATCTGCTGGAAAAGGTGGATTATCCGCCCCAGTTCAGCAAATACAAGGTGTACATCATCGACGAGGTGCACATGCTCTCCAACGCCGCCTTCAACGCCCTGCTCAAAACGCTGGAGGAGCCGCCGTCCTATATGGTGTTCATCCTGGCCACCACCGAGCCGCAAAAGATCCCCAGCACCATCCTGAGCCGCTGCCAGCGGTTTGATTTTGGCCGCCTTACCGAGGAGCAGATGATCCAGCGCATGACCACCGCCATGCCGGAGCTCCGGGAGGCCGAGCCCGAGGCGCTGGATCTGATCGCCCGGTCCGCGGACGGCGCCATGCGCGATGCCTGGAGCCTGCTGGATATGTGCCTGGGCGCGGGGGAGAAGCTCACCGAGCGCCTGGTGCGGGAAGCCCTGGGAGCCGCCGACAGCGATTCCCTGTTTGATTTTGCCGCTTCCCTGGCCGCCGCCGACGCCACCGCCGCGTTCAACAAAATAGACGATCTGATGCGTCAGGGCCGGGACGTGCAGGTCTTTTTGCGGGATTTTGCCGCCCATGCCCGCAGGCTGGCTGCCTTCAAACTGGGGGCCAAATCCACCGGAGAGATGACCGGGGCCAACGCCAGGCGCTATGAGGAGCAGGCCCGGGAGATCTCTCTGCCCCGGCTGCTGCGCATGATCGAGATGGCCATGCAGGCGGAGGCCGATACGCGCTACGCCTCCTCGCCCCGGGCGGTGCTGGAGCTGTTTGCCCTGCGCTGCTGCCGGGTCAGCGATGGGGCCGACGTGGAGGCTCTGGCCGCCCAGGTGGAGGATCTGAGCCACCGCCTGGAGCAGCTGCAGAAGAACGGCGTGGTGGTGCAGAAGGCTGCGCCCGCCGCTCAGAAGCCCGCCGCCCCGGCGGCGCGCTCCGCCGCGCCTGTCAGCCAACAGCCCGTATCGGAAGCCCAGACCCCGGAGGGCCGCAAGCCCGCCGACGTATGGAACGCCGCCCTGAAGCGCCTGTCCAAGGAGGCCATCGCCGCCTTCGCCCTGATCAATCAGGGGCGCTTTGGCGGCTATGCCGACGGGGTGTACCGGCTGGTATTCGCCAAGGATGCCGTCATGAGCCGGGATTTTGTCAATACGCCGGAGCGCAAGGCGCTGATGGAGCGGCTGCTCACCGAGGAGGGCGGCGCGCCGGCCAAATTCGACGCCGTGCTGGAGGGCGAGGGCCAGCGGGAGAAAACCATCCGCGAGCAGCAGGCGCACGACGAGAGCCTGCTGATCGAAACCCTGGGCCGTGACCGCGTGCAGATCGATAACGACTGAGGGGGCGGCCATGGCGGAGAAAACGGTAAGCCTGTCCCAGGCCCGGCGGTTTATCCTGCGCCGACAGGGACTGATCGGAGAATATCAGTACAGCGGCGCGGAGGGCGTTGCCGCCTTTACCCGCAGCGCCGGGTGCGTGCAGTACGATCCGGTGGATGTGTGCGGCCGCAGCCCGGAGATCACCTATCTGAGCCGGGTGTCCGATTATACCCCCGCGATGCTGGAGGACGCGCTGTACCGCCGCCGGACGCTGGTGGATTGCTACGATAAAAACCTGTGCATCCTGCCCGTGGAGGATTGGCCCTGCTTTGGCCGCACGCGCAGCTGGTTTGCCACAGCGGAGCACCGCAGCAGGGAAGCTGTGGAGGCCGCCGCGCCCGCTGTGCGGCAGTTTTTACGGGAGCATGGCCCCTCCTTCAGCGAGGATCTGCCCGATATGGGTAAGGCAGATTGGTTCTGGAGCGCCACCGGCGTGGCCCGGGCGACGCTGGAGGCGCTGTATTTCCGGGGAGAGCTGTGCGTGCACCATCGGGACGGCGCGCGGCGGGCCTTTGATTTTGCGGAAAACTGCCTGCCGGCGGAGCTCCTGAATCAGTCTGATCCCTACCCGGAGGATGACGCGCACCGCGCCTTCCTGCTCAAGCGCCGCATCGGCGCGGCGGGCATGCTGTGGAACCGGCGCAGCGACGCCCATCTGGGCATCCCGGATTTTACGGCGGAGCGCCGCTGCCGGGCCTATGACGCGCTGGAAAGGCGGGGCGATATCCTGCCGATCCGGGTGGAGGGCCTGAAGCCTGCGTTTTATATCCTCTCCGCCGATGAGCCGCTGCTGGACGCCTGCGCGGAGGACGCCTTCGCCCCGCGCACTGAGCTGATCGCCCCGCTGGATTCCTTCCTTTGGGACCGCAAGCAGATCGAAGCGCTGTTTGGCTTTGCCTACCGATGGGAGATCTATACCCCGGCGGAAAAGCGGCAGTACGGCTATTATGTGCTGCCGGTGCTCCAGGGCGAAAGGCTCTGCGGCCGCATCCAGTGCCTGCGGGAAAAGGCGGCGGACGCGCTGACCGTGCGGCATTACTGGCCGGAGCCCGGCTGCAAAACCGACCGCCGCGCCCTGCGCCGGGCGCTGAAGCGGCTGGCGGCGCTCAACGGGGTCCGCCATATTCACATGGATTTTACAAATTAAATTATTTACTTTTTGTTACAATATGTTATACTTATTCTGCTGTATGATGATTCTATGACGAAGGAGGAAGCGCGAATGAGCGAAGGCAGGGGAAAATACTCCACCACGCCGCTGAGCGGGCTCAAGCATACCCGTGGCGGCCAGCGCACGCCCTATGGACAGCCTTCCCGCCCCAACCGGGGCAGCCAGCGCAATACCTTTGTATTCCTGCAGGTGGTCATGTCCGCCCTGCTGCCGATCCTGTTTATCGCGGCGCTGGTGCTGGGCTATACCGAGCTGCACTGGCTTTTCCTGGCGCTGTCGGCGCTGTCGCTGCTGATCATGTGGGCGGCCAAGGCCTTTGTGCCCCAGGCCCGCACCACCATGACGCTGATCTATACCGCGCTGATGATCGTATCGCTGGGCGCGGCGCTTTGGTTTACCCATCCGCTGCGCTCTTCGGGCGACCCTTCGGCCGCGGGCCAGAGCAGCGATTACAGCGCCCTTTTCGGCAGGGATACCACCAGCCGGGACGTGCAGGATTACAGTGTCCAGCAAAATATCCCCATCACCGATACGCCCATGCCCACCGAGGATACCCAGTCCCTGGCCAAGCAGCAGCTGGTCTACTTTATGAACAGCTGGATGAATCTGGATTACAACGCCATGCTCTCCGTGTGCGTGCCCAGCTGGGTCAGCGCCCAGGAGAACCCCCAGCACGAGATCTTCAAGATCCGCGGCACCAGCATCCCCACCTGGTTTGATATCACGGACGCCTCCGGTACCGACGCCGATGATTCCCGCACGCTGACCATGATGGCCAGGATCGATAAGGGCACCGGCAAGGAGCCCCAGCTGTACCGCTACGAGGTGCTTATGCTGCGCGTCAACGGCACCTGGTATGTGGATCCGGCCTCCCTTTCCTCCTGTACCGAGATCAAAGCGGAGGTGACGCCCACCGTGGCGTACACGCTGATGCCCACCGAAACGGTGGATGCCAGCATCACCCTGTATTACAACCCGGATGGCGGCAGCTATTACCACAGGAACGATCAGTGCACCCGCGTGGACCAGCGGTATCTGCCGCTGCGGGGCAGCTTCCTGTACAGCCAGATCAACGACGCCCAGTTTGCCAATCTGAAGCCCTGCGAGGTCTGCAACGCGCCCAACCGGTGATTTTTACGCAAGCCCTTGGCAAAAGCCGAGCAGGCCGAAGAAAACCGTAAGCTGACATGCCTTCAGCGCCGCGCCCGTCCGCGCGGCGCTGTTTTCGTGGAGGGCGGCCCGGGCGCAATCGGAGATCTCCCGCAGCGTCCGCGCGATGGGCTCCAGGGCCTCGGGCAGGCCGCCTCCAAAGGCGGATCGCAGCTTGCTTTCCAGCGCGGCGCTGGTGACGCCCTCCGACTGCAGCGCCTCCCGCCCCTGTTCGCCGGTCAGGCCGCCCGTATCCAGGGCCTGGGACAGGGAAAAGAGCTTATCGCCCAGGCTGTCCAGGTATTCCAGCGCTTCGTCCAGGGCTGCTGTCTGCCCGGCTGTGCCGCCGGCGCGCAGGGTGACGGCCTCCTGACGCAGCGGATGGATGTAGGTGCTGATCTGCTGGCCGCTCAGCCGGGTCTGCACGGTCTGCGCTTCCGCCCGGGTGGGATAGGCTGCCGCCAGCACCCGCCAGGTGCCGTCATCATTGTATACATAGCCCGCCGCGCCCCGGGAGATATAGGCCTGGGCCAGCTGCCGCGCCGCGCTCTCCTGGGTAAAAGCGCCCAGCTGCAGGGCGTAGAGCGCGTGGCCGGAGAGCGCTATTTCCCGGCTGTCCCGGCGATCGTCCCCGGGCAGGCTGATCTCCGGCAGATCAAAGGAGAAAGGGCGGATCCCAAGCCGCCGCAGCGCCAGCCAGGAGGCGCCCAGGATCAGCGCCGCCAGCAGCAGGCAGAGCAGGAGCCGCCTGCCGAAGTGAATGGATTTGACCGGGATTGCCGTCTTTCCGCGCCGATGCATGCTGGCCTCCTGAAGGGATGATTCTTGCCCATAGGTATGCGGTTTTCCATGGCGGATATGCCGCCGTTTGCACAGCGCCGATAAATATGATACAATAAACAAAAAGCCGATCAACGGAGGCGTGTATGCGTTATCACATCGATACCATCCCGGTATGGGATGCCCAAAAGCTGGACAGCGAGTGCCTGCTCTGCGCCCTCAGGCGGCAGATCGAGCGGGGCGAGGTGGAGCGGTTCCTGGGCGGCTCGGTGATGGAGCCGGATACCCGCGTTCAGGTCAACGCCAAGGGCTTCTGCCAGCGGCACCATGTGCTTTTGTACGCCCAGCAGAACCGGCTGGGGCACGCGCTGATGACCCATACCCATATGCGGGAAACCCGGCAAAAGGCCGATCAGATCCTCTCGGCGGCGGTGGAGGGCAGCCAGGGCAAGGATTCCTCCCGGATCAAGCGCGTATTGGGCCGGGGCGGGCAGGACGCGCTGAACGCCGCGGCGGACGCTCTCGACCGGCTGACCGGCACCTGCATCCTGTGCGACAGCATTGAGAGCAATATGAACCGCTACGCCTACACCCTTTTGCACCTGTATACCCATGATACCGCCTTCCGGCAGGCCTTCGAGGGCGGCAAGGGCGTGTGCCTGAAGGACGCGGCGCTGCTGCTGCGCATGGCGGCGGAGGAGCTGCGTGGCAAGGAGCAGCAGGCCTTCGTCCAGGCGCTGCAATCGCTTATTGCCCGCAATATGCAGCGGGTGGAGGACGAGCTGGAGTGGTTTACCCTTAAATTTGATTACCGCAACGCCGATAAGCCCTGGAACAACAGCCGGGACGCGCTGGACCGCGCCGTCACCAAGCTGCGCTCCTGGTGCCTGGGCGCGGAGCCGGATGGCAAAAAAGAATGAAAAAAACGCTTTTTGCGGCAATGGTGCTGATGCTGGCGCTGGTATTATGCGCCTGCAGCCAGCAGCCGCCCGATGGACTTAAAAAGGAAACGGCGGAGGACGCGGTGGTGATCCCCGCCGAGCCCGAGGAGAGCGCGGCGCTGCAGTTTATCGGCACGCTGTACTTTGCCTATGGCGATACAGGCCTGATGCGCCAGGAGACCCGGCAGATCACCATGCTGCCCAACGAGACCCGGGAAAAGGCGCTGGTGCGGGCGCTGCTGGAGGGCTCCCGGGAGGCGGGCAGCCGCGCGCTGTTCCCGGATAAGGCCGAAGTGCTCTCCACCCAGGCCCAGGAGGGCGTAATCTATATCACCTTCAACGAGGCGTTCTACGATCGCTATACCGACGGCGAGGCGGAGGAAACCCGCGGCCGGATGGCACTGGACGCCCTGACCGCCACCCTGACCGAAAGCGGCGAATACCGCAGCGTGCAGGTGCTGGTGCGCGCCGAAGAGAACATCGGCCGCAGCATGCGCCTGACCTCCCGCTTCCTGGGGGAGGAGCCGGAGACCGTATTGCCGCCCTGCACGCGGCAGAGCGCATCCCTGCCCACGCCCGCCGCCTATGCCGCCCATTTGCTGATGGCCTGGCAGGAGCGCAGCGCGGAGGCGCTTTCGCCCTTTGTATCGGCCCGGGAGGGGCAGCTGCTGGCTGAGGATCTGTCGGCTGCCATGGCGCTGACCGATTTTACGGTACATGAGGGGACGGCGGGGCCGGACGGCTCCTACGCCGTGGTGTGCGCTGATCTGACGCTCAGGGACGCTGCCGGCGGCGAGCGCGCGCTTTCTTCCTACCCGCTGCGGCTGATCCGCGAGGGCGGCGCATGGAAGATCACCCGGGCGCAGCTCCTGGAGATCATGGGGGAGAGCTATGAGTAAAAAAATACTGTGCTGCGCGCTGTGCCTGCTGCTGGCGCTCTCTTTGACCGGCTGCATGGGCGGCGTGGAGGCGCTGAACCATGGGGATACGGTTACATTGCAGCCCGCCGCCGCCGGTCCGGCCGCGCCCACCGGCGATACCAACCAGGAGATCAGCCAGACGGTGCTTTTGTATGTGCCGGGCGCTTCCGGCACCCGGCTGATCGCCCAGACCGAGCGGGTCACCCTTTCCGCCGCCCGGCACCCGGCCGAGGCCACATTGCGGCAGCTGTTTGCTTTTGAGGGATCAGAGAGCGCCCAGCCCCTGAGCCGGGACGCGCGGCTGCAGCTGTCCCCGGTCAATCCGGTGGAGATCTCCGGCGGCACCGCCACCGTCAATCTGGGCGCGTCGGCGCTGACGTTGTCCCACAGCGATTTTTATGTGGTTTGCCAGGCCATTGCCAATACCCTGACCCAATGGGGGGATATCCGCGCGGTAAACGTGCTGGTCAGCTCCACCCAGCCCGGCCTGGACGTGGGCGCAAACGTGCCCGCGGGCTGCTTTATCCAGAACCTGACCGACGGCATCGACGCGCTGACGGCCTCCGCCGACGCCCAGGCCGCGGCCTCCGGTGACCGGCGGCTCAGCCTGACCGCCATCCTGTATTATCCGGCCTATTCCGGCAAGGGCATCCTGGCCGAGGCGCGCACGGTAAGCTTTGCGGGCCGGGCCAAGCCGGTGCTGATCGAATCGCTGCTGGACGCTCTTTCCCAGACGCCGCAGACGCTGTCCAACGTGCCCGCCCTGCCCAACCTGAACGATTACCTGAGCAGCCCGCCTGCCATCCAGGAGATCGCCGTCACCGGCGGCCAGCGGGTGGTGCTGCGCTTCCAGCAGGGCTTTAACGACGCCCTGATCGCCGCGGGCGTGCCGCGGTCGGTGATGATGGCCGCCCTGACCTATACGCTGACCGGTTTTGTGCCGGGCATCAACGGCGTTACGGTGTATATTGGCGAGGAGCTGGTCTCCTCGGTGGTGCCCGCCGGGATCTACGAGGGTGCGGGGGAGACCATCCAGTTTAACGAAAGCATCATGCGCCGCAGCGATTTTTCCGCCTTCCTGCTGGCAAACTGCACGCTGTACTTTGGCGATGGCGCGGGCCATCTGATGGCGGTGCGGCGTCCCGTGCCCTATTATGAGGTGCGCTCCGCCCGCTACCTGGCGGGCTGCCTGATGCAGGGCCCGCAGAATATGGACGCCTCGCCCGACGCCCGGGCGGTGCTGCCTGTGGATCTGGGGGACGCCGATCTGCTGGGCGTGGGGCTGGATGGGGATACGCTGCTGCTCAACTTCTCCCCGCGCTTTGCCGCCGCCGCCGCCGATTACGACGCGGAGGCCGAGCGGCTGCTGATCTACGCCGTGGTCAATACCCTGTGCGAGCTGCCCGCTGTGCGCAGCGTCTCCTTCTATATCAACGGAACCCAGCCGGAAACGCTCTCCGGCGCGCTGTACCTGCCCGGCAAATTTATGAAGAACGGCAGCCTGGTGCGGGAGTAAAACACAAAAGCGCCAGGAAATAGGGGACAAAGCGATGGCGAAAAAGAACATCACGATCTATGATATCGCCCGGGAAGCGGGGGTTTCTCCCGCCACGGTATCCCGCATCCTGACCGGCTCCACCAGCGTGAGCGCCGGCAAGCGGGAGCAGGTGATGCAGCTGATCGAAAAATACAATTTCCGGCCCAACGCCTTTGCCCGCGCCCTGACGGAGAATCGCTCCCGGCTGATCGGCATGGTGGTGGCCCACTCCGGCAACTCCTATTACAACAGCCTTTTTGCCGCCTGCGAGCAGGAGGCCTACCGGCGCGGCTATGTGACCATGCTGATGAACACCTATTCCCAGCCGGAGTTTGAGGAATCGGTGCTCTCCCGGCTGGCGGAAATGCGGCCCGAGGCGGTGATCCTCAGCGGCGGACGCATCGATCTGGAGGTGCCGGACGAAAGCTTTACCAGGCTGCTGGTGCACCTCCGGGAGATGAGCCGGGTGGCGGTGGCCTCCCGCAGCCCCATGCCCGGCATCCCCGGCATATCGGTGGATCACCGGGGCAGCATGGATGTGGCCATCCGGTATCTGTATGGCCTGGGACACAGGGAGATCGCCTTTGTTTACACCGGCGCGCCTTACTATGGCACCCGGGAAAGGCTGCAGCAGTTCGGGGAGACCATGGCGCAGCTGGGCCTGCCCATCCGTCTTGAATGGCTGATCCCGGTGGAGGATTATAACATCGCCTCCGGCATCGAGGGGGTCAAGCGGCTGCTGGCGCTGCCCAGGCTGCCCACGGCCCTGCTGGGCATGAACGATATGGTGACCATCGGCCTGCTCCAGGGCCTGCTGAGCCATGGGCTGCGCGTGCCGCAGGATGTATCCCTGCTGGGGTTTGACGATACCTTTGTGACCGATATCACCACGCCCCATCTTTCCTCCGTGGGGTATGATTACCCCGCATACGCCCGCATGCTGCTGGACGCCGCGCTGTATGACGGCCCCTGGGAGGAGATCCCCCATGATCAGCGCATCCCGGTGTTTATCACGGAGCGGGAATCCTGCGCGCCGCCCCCAAAGCCGGGAATGGAATAATATGTAAATAATGGCATAATCACAGACATTTTTTGACAATTCAAAAAATGTCTGTATTTTTTCCGAAAAGCACTTGTGTTTCGGCGCGACCTATGTTATACTGAATTCACAAAAAAAGTTTTCCAGGTTTGGATCCTATGTTCGTTTTGGGTCTGTACGTGAAGCCGGAAGAATAGAAAGAACAAAAAAGATAATTTTTTTGCTCCGATCTGAAACCGGTTTCATATCTCTGAAAGGAGAGGAAAGAATGCAAAAAAGCATCGTGAATCCCCGAAAACCCGCCAGACGCTCCGCTTGGCGCACGCTGGTGCAGTACCGCACGCTGATCTTCATGTGCCTGCCCGCCATCATCTTCTTCTTCATTTTCAGCTACATGCCGATGCCCGGCGCGTACATCGCCTTCACCAATTTCCAGTACAACAAGGGCATCTTCGCCAGCCCGTTCGTGGGGCTGAAGAACTTCCAGTTCCTGTTCATCTCCGGTCAGCTGGGGCTGCTGCTACGCAACACCGTGCTGTACAACATCGCCTTCATCGTGCTGGGCAATGTGGTGCAGCTGGCCTTTGCCATCCTGCTCAACGAGGTGACCAACAAGATCTACAAGAAGAGCGCCCAGTCCATCATGTTCCTGCCCTACTTCATCTCAGACGTGCTGGTGTCGCTGCTGGTGTATAACCTGCTGAACTTCGATTTCGGCTTCGTTTCCCATATCGTCCGCTCCCTGGGCGGCGAGATGCCCAAGGTGTACCAGAACGCGGGGGCCTGGCCCTTCATCATTGTGCTGGTGAACCTGTGGAAGTCCACCGGCTACGGAACGGTGGTATACTTCGCGGCCATCACCGGCATGGATTCCTCCATGATGGAGGCCGCCCAGATCGACGGCGCCAACGCCTGGCAGCGCATCAAGTACATCACCCTGCCCACCCTGAAGCCCACCGTCATCATCCTCTTCCTCTTCGCCATCGGCGGCATCCTGAAGGGCAACTTCGGCCTGTTCTATAACCTGGTCGGCAACAACGCCATGCTGTTCAACACCACCGATATCATCGAGACCTACGTGTATCGCTCCATGATGAACAGCTTCAACTTCTCCCAGTCCAGCGCTGTGGGCCTGTTCCAGAGCGTGGTCGGCTTCTTCATCGTGCTGGGGGCCAATGCCTTTGTGAAGCACCTGGACCCCGATTACGCGCTGTTCTGATCCGGGACGGAGAAAGGAAGTGTTTTCAGTGAGCGTACATACAAAACAGGAGATGCACCCCATCCACATCAAAAAGGATTCCTCCCAGATCCTGATCAACGTCATCACCTATATCCTGGTCACGGTGTTCTGCGTCATGTGCATCCTGCCCTTCTGGATGATCATCGCCTCCTCCTTCTCCACGGAGGAAGCCATCCGCCGCTCGGGCTTTACGCTGTGGCCCACCGATTTTTCCACCTATTCCTATGAGCTGCTGTTCCGCTCCCCGGATCAGATGATCGGCGCGTACATCGTCACCATCCTGCTGGCCGGCGTGGGCACGCTGGTGGGCCTGTTCCTGATCTCCATGACCGGCTACGCCCTGCAGCGCAAGGATTTTCCCCTGCGCAACGGCATCATGTTCTACATCTACTTTACCTCGCTGTTCTCCGCCGGTCTGGTGCCCTTCTACCTGCTGATGGTGCAGACGCTGAACCTGCGCGACAGCTACCTGGCCATCCTGCTGCCGCTGCTGATGAGCCCCTGGCTGATCGTGCTGATGAAGAACTTCGTAAAGGCCATTCCCCATGAGATCACCGAATCCGGCAAGATCGACGGCGCGGGCGATTTCCGCATCTTCTATCAGCTGATCCTGCCCAACCTCAAGCCCGCCCTGGCCACCATCGGATTGTTCCTGGCCCTGAGCTACTGGAATGAATGGTACTATTCCTCCCTGTTCCTCACCAGCAAGGTGGAATACCGCCCCCTGCAGTATCACCTGTACAACGTGATCAACAAGGTGGCCAGCCTTAAAAACTCCGTGGCCGGCTCCAATGTCATCATTACCGATCTGCCCGGCGAGACGCTTAAAATGGCCACCGCCGTGGTGGCCACCGGCCCCATCATCCTGCTGTATCCCTTCGTGCAGAAGTACTTTGTCGCCGGCCTGACCGTAGGCGCGGTGAAGGGATAAGAAACCCGGTTTCAAGGGCGCAAGAGCCCTGGAATATATTATCAAGGAGGAGAAACCCCATGAAGAAACTGTTGGCTGTATTCCTGGCGATGGTCATGCTGCTGGGCGTTGTGCCCGCGCTGGCCGAGATCGACACCTCTGAGCATGTCAAGATCGTGTACCTGGTGACCGGCGATAAGCCCACCAACCGCACCGATGAAGTGCTGGCCCGCATCAACGAGCTGCTGACCGAAAAGGTCAATGCCGAGCTGGAGTTCCGCTGGATCGAGTGGACCGACTGGCAGACCCAGTACAACCTGGCCCTGGCCACCCAGAGCGGCGATATCGATCTGATCGGCACCGCCACCGACTGGCTGGATGCCTGGCCCAACTGCCAGAAGGGCGCCTTCCTGCCCCTGAGCGAGGAAATGCTGCAGACCTATGCGCCCCAGACCTGGGCGAGCGTGTCCGAGGCCCACTGGAACCTGTGCAAGTACAACGGCGAAATCTATCTGATGCCCGAAGACAACTATGCGCAATGGACCAACCATGGCTTCATGTACCGTCAGGATTGGGCCCGCGAGGCCGGCCTGGAGAACGGCGTGCATTCCTGGGCGGATCTGGCTGTGTACTTCCAGTACATCAAGGATAACAAACCCGACGTCATCCCGTGGGATGCCAACGGCAACGGCTCTTCCTACAGCCCCCAGATGGCCGGCGGCTGGCAGACCTCCCATACCGGCAACATCGCCATCGAAGGCTTCCCGGTTGCCATCTTCTACGGCGAGAGCAAGGATAACCCCTACACCCTGAGCCGCTACTATCTGGAAGGCGACGAGCTGGTCAACTTCGCCAAGGAAATGAAGAAGTGGGCCGACGCCGGCTACTGGCGCGCTGACGTGCTGAACTACACCGGCGACGTGGTTGCCGAGATGGAAGAGGGCAAGACCGGCGCCCATCAGCATCACACCCAGACCTGGACCGGCGAGCGCACCACCATGGAGCGCAAGCAGCCCGGCTCTGACCTCGGCTTCTTCTGGTTCGGCGAGGAAACCGGCAACCTGATCGCCCTGAACATCACCCATGGCGCCATGGCCGTGGCCGCTCAGAGCAAGCATCCCGAGCGCGCCCTGATGGTCTATGACCTGATGCGCAACGATCCCGAGATCTATCGCCTGATGCAGTATGGCTTCGAGGGCGAGATGTACACCGTGGAAGATGGCAAGTTCTCCCGTCCCGAGGGCTTTGAGGACAGCGTGGACGGCGTCTCCTTCAACTTCTGGTGGGGCCGCAACGATAACCTGGAGTACAAGAACGCGCAGCTGGATTGGGATGCCATCGACGCCATGTACGCCACCTATGACCAGGTCAAGATCGACTATCCCTACGGCCAGTACATCTATGACAACTCCATGGTGGGCGTGCTCATGGATAACCTGTCCAACGTGTACAACACCTATATGCCCCGCATCGTGTTCGGTATGAACGATGATCCCGAAGCGCTGGTGGCCGAGTTCCGCGCCGCCCTGCAGAGCGCCGGCATCGAAATGGTGATGGAGGAGATCCAGAACCAGCTGAACGCTGTGTACGCCAAGTAATCTGATTCGATAAAAAAGGGGGATGCAATCCATCGGGGAGGGCATCCCCCTCTCTTCTGCCTGTCCTGCCCCTGCGCATGAACGGGGGCTGGGCGCACCAAAGATCTGTGCTTCGGAGGGTTCTATGGGCATTATACAGAATATCAACCTGGATTGGCGTTTTCATCTGGGCGACGCGGCGGACGCGGATTTTATGGGCTATGACGATGGCGCGTGGCGGGTGGTCACCCTGCCCCATGATTGGGCGGTGGAGCATCCCTTTGATCGCTGTCACGCCAGCGGCACCGGCTATCTGCCCGGCGGCACGGCCTGGTATCGCAGGCATTTTCAGCTGGATGAGGGCGCATCGGGCAAGCGCGTGCGCCTTTCCTTTCAGGGCGTGTACAAGCATGCCAAGGTTTGGATCAACAGCAATTATCTGGGCCGCCACGCCTATGGCTATACCAGCTTTTCCTTTGATATATCGGAGTTTGCAAAGCCCGGGGAAAACGTGATCGCCCTGCGGGTGGAGCACGAGGACGTGGCCGATTCCCGGTGGTACACCGGCAGCGGCATTGACCGCGGCGTAACGCTGGAGATCTGCGATCCGGTCTGCTTCCGGGAGAACGGCGTTTTTGTATCCACCGACAGCCTGGAGGAAGGGCATGCCGTGCTGCGCATCCGCTACGATACCTGCGGGGCGGAGGGCGCTGCGTTCCGCCTGCTGGATCGGGACGGCCGCTGCGTCGCCCAGGCGGAAGCGGCGGGGGCGAGCGGCGAGACGCTGATGCCGGTCCCGGAACCGCAGCTGTGGAGCCCGGATGCGCCCAATCTGTATACGCTGGAATGCCAGGCGTTGTATCAAGGAAAAATCACCGATTCCATCCGCATAAAAACGGGCATCCGCACCTTCCGCTTTGATGCGGACAAGGGCTTTTTCCTGAACGGCGCGCTCATGAAGATCAAGGGCGTATGCGTCCATCACGACGCGGGCTGCCTGGGCGCGGCGGTGCCCCAATCGGTATGGGAACGGCGGATCAAAAAGCTCAAAGCGGCGGGCTGCAACGCCCTGCGCACCGCCCATAATCCCCCCGATCCCGATCTGCTGGACGCCTGCGACGCGCTGGGCCTGCTGGTCATGGACGAGGCCTTTGACGAATGGGAGGGCACCAAAAACAAATGGTGGCAGGGGCATAACGTATACCCGCCCAAGCATTACGGCTATGCGGAGGATTTTCCCCAGTGGCACAGGGCGGATCTTTCCTCCATGGTGCTGCGGGACAGGAACCATCCCAGCATCATCCTGTGGAGCATCGGCAACGAGATCGATTATCCCAACGATCCCTATGTGACGCCGCTGTTCAAGGAGGCCATCGGCAACAATGACGCCAACAAGCCCGCCGCCGAGCGGATCTACGACGCCCGGAAGCCTGATGCGGGCCGGCTGGCCAAGGTGGCCCGGGTGCTGACGGATATCGTGCACAGCCTGGATGATACCCGGCCCGTCACCAGCGCGCTTTCCTTCCCGGAGCTGTCCAACCATACCGGATACGCCGATCAGCTGGACGCTGTGGGCTACAATTATCGGGAGCATTTCTATCGTGACGATCATGCGGCCTACCCGGGCCGGGTGATCCTGGGCAGCGAGAACAGCCATGATCCCAACGCCTGGTATGCCGTGCGGGACAACGAATTCATGTCGGCGCAGTTCCTGTGGACGGGCGTGGATTTTCTGGGCGAGTGTCTGGGCTGGCCCATCCGCATCAGCCAGGCGGGCATGCTGACTCTGGCGGGGTATGAAAAGCCCCTCTATTACCAGCGCAAGGCGTTGTGGACAAAGGAACCCTTTGTGCGCATTTCCGTGGGCGATGGCAGCGCGGAGCGCCACGGCGTGTGGAACGAGCATTTCCGCTGGGACGGCAGGGAGGGCGATCCGAAGATCGTTTCGTGCTGCACCAACGCCGGGGCTGTGGAGCTGTTCCTGAACGGTGAAAGCCTGGGCAAAAAGACGCTGACGGACGCGGACGGCTGCCGGGTATCCTGGCAGGTGGCCTATCAGCCCGGCACGCTGCGGGCGGTGATCGATGGGGCGGAGGATATCCTGTTCTCCCTGCAGCCCGCCGCGGCCATCGCGCTGGCGCCGGATACGGACCGGCTGTGCGCCGATGGGCAGTCTGTGGCGCAGGTGGAGATCCGCCTGCTGGACCAAACCGGCCAGCTTGCCCGGGATGAGGTGATCCATTGCCAGGTGCTGGGTGATCTTGCCCTGCTGGGCATCGAGAACGGCTGCCCGGATGATCTGACGCCCTATGCCGCGGTGTACCGCTCCACCCTGGACGGCCAGGCTATCGCCTATCTCCGGGCCGGTCAAACGCCCGGAAAAGCCCTTCTGCATGTATGGACCGCCTCCGGCCTGCAGGCGGACTGTACTTTGACGATCGAATAATCGAACAAGGCAAAGGGAATGCTGCGGTGCGAAGCTTCAGCACTCCCTTGGCTTTTGTTTCCCTTTGCCCATATCGGGATCGTGAGAAGCAAAGCATACTGCTTTTAAATAATACTGGACAGACTAATTGAGATTTGGCGGGGAAGGGGAACGTTCGAGGCCTCCGCGGCCTCGAGCTCTGCGCCAAAGGACTTCGTCCTCTGGACTCCAACGGGCGATGGAGCAAAAGGAAGAGACCAAATTTGTTTCCGCCAGCTTGGTTAAGTCGCCAAGCGAGTTCCCGGGCAAAAAGAACAAAGGGGAAATCCCTGAAAAATGAGCTTGTTCATTTTTCAGGGATTTCCCCTTTGTTCATCGGTGCGCTTTGCGCACCGCGCGGCCAGCAAAGCTGGCCCTGCCCGGGAACGGTTGCAGGCGTTAAAGTCTGTTGGCGGAAAAGACAGCAACATTTACGGCGACAAACGCAGCCTTCTTCGGTTCCTTCTTGGGCTTCAAGAAGGAACGCCCCCGTTCGTACCCCTTCCCCCGTCAAATCCCAATTTGCATCGATCTTCTGCTTGTCGAAGATTGTTCCCGGCAGGCTCAGATCCGCTCGGACAGCCGCTCCCGCAGCTGGGTGATCTCCTCCTCGCCAAGGCCCAGGGAGCGCAGATATTCCGCCGCGCAGGCGCTCAGATTGGTATGGACGGTGATCTCCTGGCCGCTGAAGGCCCGGGAGAGGAGGGAGAAGAGGTTGTTTTCGGCGATCAATTCATAGCGCGCGTCGCTGTTCTGGATGCCGTAATAGTTGGAGATCGGAGTAGTTGGAGCCGATGGGCATTTCCAGCGTGTAGCCATGAATGCCCACAGTGACGATATCGCCGTATTCAAAGCCCAGGGCGGCAAATTCGGTGCCGGAGCAATCCAGCTCCACATTGCCGTATTTGCTGATTTCACGGATGCCGAATTCATGGGATTCGTAATCCTCCGCTGCGGCGGGAAGGGTCAGCGCCGCCAGCAGGATCATTGCCAGCAGGATCGATACTAATTACTTCATTTTTGCTTCCTTTATTGTCTGCCGCTGCCGCCGCAGGTGGAGCAGGTTTGCTTTCCGCTGCCGCCGCACTTGAAGCAGTTTTCCCGCTGGGTGCGGCTGGTGGTGCTGCGGCCGCTGTAATTGGGTGCGGATACATAGTTTTCGCGGTAACCTCTGCCGTTGCACTGGGTGCAGGTCACTTTGCCGGAGCCATTGCATTTCCAGCAGGATCTGGCGTTGTTGTTGATCCGCACGCTCGGCACTGCGCCGCCTCTGCCCCCTCCTCCGCCGCCGCTGCTCCCGCCGCCCTGCGGGTAATAGACGTTGGCCTTGTACTTGGCATTTTCCAGAACGATTTCCGAGAGCTGCGTCAGCCTATCCCCGGCGGTTTGGCGGATCTCCAGCAGGAAACAATTATACCCTGCGGTGGGCGCGGGCAGCTTAAAGGTGATCGGCGTGTAATTGGCGGCAGGCATGGCGCTGCTGTTCCGCACGCTGTCGATCACCTGCCATTCGCTGCTGCCGCGCTTGGGCACGGTGGCGGCATGGCAGCCGTACAGCGTCCAGGATACCGGGTTGCGGCCGCTGTAGCTGGCGGTATCGTTGGCGGTCACCAGCTGATAGCCGGTCACCTGGATCAGATCGCTGACGGCCCAGGCAATATAGGGTGTGCCATCCATGGAAACGCACCATTTGGTGCCGGCACTGCCATCCACCATATTGGCATAGCCTTCGCGGCCATTCACGCCAGGGGTGCCCGCGGCAGCCCAGGTGGACAGCTCCGGCTGGATGGTGATATCGCCGATATGCAGCGTCAGCTCGCTCAATTGCAGCACGTCGGCCCCCTGCGTGGCGTCCACCACCAGCATAAAGTAGGAATAGGCTGGGGTGGCGCGGTCCAGCTTGAAGGTATAGGGCGTATAGGGGATATCCTTCATGGTACGGTCGTTTTTGCGGCTGTCGATCAGCTGCCAGTTATAATTCTGGCCATCGCCGTCGGTGGCACCGAAAAGCGACCAGGATGCCGGATTGCGGCCTGTATAGCGATCGTTATCATCGCCGGTGGTCAGGGTATATCCGGTTATGGAGGCGGGATATCCAGCCAGGAAAGCCGCATAGGGGCGGGAGGACATCCGAACACACCATTTGCCGCCGGCGACGCCATCACACAGGTTCTCGGGGCCTTCCCAGTCATGGATGCCGGCGGTGCCGGTAAAGCTGAACAGCGCGACATCCTCGCTGGCCGAGGCAGTGGGCACGAGCGCCAGGAGCAGGCACAGGCCCATCAAAAGGGAAAGGAGCTTTTTCATATTGCTTTCAATGCCCTCTCATAACGTGGATCACGGCACGGTCTCGATGCGCAGCACGTTGGTATTGCCGCTGGCGCCGCTGGTATCGCCGCCGGTCATCACGATGGTATCGCCCTTGCTGAGATGCAGGGCGTCCCGGGCGGCGCGTACGGCGTAATAGTACAGCACATCCATGCTGGGGAACTGCTCGGTCAGCATGGGCAGCACGCCCCAGGACAGGGCCAGCTTGTACCAGGCCTTTTTGTTGGTGGCCAGGCCCACGATATCGGTGGGCGCGCGGAAGCGGGATACCATGCGCACCGTCATGCCGCTGAGGGATGTGACCACGATGGCCTTCGCGTTCAGATCGATGCCCATGGTGCAGGCGGCGTGGCTGATGGCGTCCACCCGGTTGCTGATGTGGAAGCCCTGGGTGTGGAAGCGCTCGGTAAAATCGATATGGCGCTCGGTTTCCTCGGCGATCTCGCTCATGATGCGCACCGCCTCCACCGGGTATTTGCCCGCGGCTGATTCGCCGCTGAGCATGATGGCGCTGGTGCCGTCGTACACGGCGTTGGCCACGTCGCTGATCTCCGCACGGGTGGGGCGGGGATTGGAGATCATGCTCTCCAGCATCTCTGTGGCGGTGATCACGCGCTTGCCCAGCATGCGGCATTTGGTGATCAGGTATTTCTGGATGGCGGGCAGCTCGGTAAAGGGCACCTCCACGCCCAGATCGCCGCGGGCCACCATGACGCCCTCGCAGGCGGAGCAGATCTCATCGATATTGTCCACGCCGCTCTGGTTTTCGATTTTGGCGATCACATCGATGTTATCGCCGCCGTTGGCATGCAGGAAGGCCTTCATATCCAGCATATCCTGCTTGCAGGAGACAAAGGAGGCGGCGATGAAATCCACGTCGTTCTGGATGCCGAACAGCAGATCGCTCTTGTCCTGCTCGCTCAGGAAGGTTTGGCGCAGCACCTTGCCGGGGAAGCTCATGCTCTTGCGGTCGCTGAGCACACCGCCGTTCAGCACTTTGCAGTGGGCCTCGGTGCCGTTTTCCAGGCTCTCCACCTGGAAGATCACCAGGCCGTTGTTGACCAATATGCGGTCGCCCACCGCCAGATCCTCCACCAGGCCGGCGTAACTCACCGATACGATGTGCTCGTCGCCCACCACATCCCGGGTGGTAAAGGTAAACTGATCGCCATCCTTCAGGGTCACCTTGCCGTTCTCGAAGGTGCGGATGCGGTACTCCGGGCCCTTGGTATCCAGCATGATGGCGATGGGCAGGTTCAGCTCCTCGCGCACCGCCTTGATCATATCGATCTTTTTCTGGTGCTCCTCATGGGTGCCGTGGGAAAAGTTGAGCCTGGCCACGTTCAGCCCCTTCCGGCACATGGCGCGGAAGATATCCGGGCTGTCGCTGGCCGGGCCGATGGTGCAGATGATCTTGGTTTTTCTCATATATTTATCCTCCCTTGCATGGATGGGTTATTTTTTTCTCTTCGTCCAGCATGCGCTGGGCTTCGTCCAGCTGCCTGCGGTTCAGGGCGATGTTGCGGCTCTCGGCGGCCACACTGTCAAAGATGCTGTATACGATTTTTTCCATATCGCTGCCCGGACGGTAATCGGTGGGGGCCACAAAATGCACCCGCCCGTGGATCAGCATATCGTTTACGATGGCGTTGCGCCGCCCCGAATAGACGCCGATGCTGTGGCCGCCGCGGCTGCCCACCAGCTTCATACAGGGAACGTCGGTGGTGCCGTCGCCCACGTAGATCATGTTGGTGAAGGGCACCCGGCGCATATCATGGGGCGTATGCTCGTTGAGCCGGTCGTTCTCCGTCACATCCAGGATGCCCTTGTTGATGCGGTAGATAAATTGGGTTTTGCTGGTATAGTTCACCGCCATGGCGGGCCATTCCGGCTCGCCGGTGGATTCGTTATATACGAACTCCGCGGCGTAGATCATTTTGAACTGGCCGGCGATGGGCGTGCCCTCCACGATCTCCTTGATGCCGGAGGACAATACGTAGTGCTCCACCGAGAAGCCAAGGGCCGCGCCGTAGCCGTTGATGCGCTCAAACCAGGTATCCAGCCCGGGGAAAAGCTCCACCTTGGCCCCCTGGCAGTTAAAGGTGCCGCGGCTCAGCCGCATGCCCCGGCGGGCGGCCTCCTTCAGCATCACGTACATATAGGCCAGTATGGAATCCATGTGGTGCCGGTCGCCGATCTCCTGACACAGCGCCCAGAAATCCCCGCTCTCCATGCCCAGCTCCGGGATGAAGGCGTACTCCTGCATATCGCGGGGAGAAAGGGTATGATCAAAATCGTACATCAAAGCCAGGATCGGTTTTTCTGTCGTCATGGGCATGCCTCCCTGGATGGAAGAAATGGGCATTATTTTCTTTATAAATCATATCAAAATTGAGAAGGATTGTCAATCGATGCGCACCATTTCTGCCGGGCTGCGTACCATGGTAGGGAAGGGAGGAAGCACCATGGCATATTTCAATGGCATTCAGTATGCAACCAATGCCGCCGTCACGGCCAACCCCGGCCGGCGGGCGAGCGGCTGTGAAATAGAGATCAATTATATCAACGATCAGGGGCGCAGCCGGAACATGATCCTGCGCGTCACCGACAGCACGGTGATCCGCAGCGCGGACGGCCGGCGCATTTCCTGCTCCAGCATTGCCGCCGGGCAGCGGATCAACGCCGCCTTTACCGATACGGAGAGCCCCACCACGCCGCCCGTCGCCCGGGCGTACAGCATCACCCAGCTGGGCACCGGCGGCGGAACAGTGGGCATCGATATCGATCTTTGATGAGAACATGCAAATTGGGATTTGACGGGGAGGGGGAACATTCGAGGCCTCCGCGGCCTCGAGCTCTGCGCCAAAGGGATTTCATCCCTCTGGACTCCCAACGGGCGAACCAATTGAATTGAGAACCAAACTCGTTTCCGCCAGCTTGGTTTAAGTCGCCAAGCGAGTTCCCGGACAACAGAACACAGAAAAAAACCGCAAAAATCAAACTTGTTTGGTTTTTGCGGTTTTTTTCTGTGTTCAGCGGTGCGCTTCGCGCACCGCGCGGCCAGCGAAGCTGGCCCTGTCCGGGAACGGCAGCAGGCGTTAAAGCCAGTTGGCGTGTAACCAGCAGCATTTACGGCGACAAACGCAGCCTTCTTCGGTTCCTTCTTGGGCTCCAAGAAGGAACGCTCCCGTTCGTCCCCTTCCCCGTCAAATCCCAATTTGTTTGTCCTTAATCGATGAAGATAGCAACAAAAGCGCTCCCCCGGCGACGGCGCTGCCGGGGGAGCTGTGTAATGGCTTGCGGGATCACTTTTTGCCAAAGGCGTCCTGGTTCTGGTTGGGGCTGGCGCGGCGCTCCAGATCGGGGAAGCGGTGTTCCAGGGCGGCGCGGGAGATCTCGATATCCTCCGCGGCCTCGTCGGGATGGGTGCAGCCCACGGTGACCATATCGCAGGGACGGATGGTGTTCCAGGAGAAATTCAGCCCCACATACGGCGTTGTGCGGCCCGCC
Organism: uncultured Eubacteriales bacterium; assembly: GCA_902787835.1. Lineage (GTDB taxonomy): Bacteria > Bacillota > Clostridia > Christensenellales > Aristaeellaceae > SFMI01. The sequence continues at coordinate 21,129 of CADAHU010000002.1, read as the reverse complement.
GCCATGGGCTTGATGGTCATCACAGGCTTTTTGGCGCTGTTGATGATGGCGGCCACGGTCTCGATTTCCACCTGCATCATGAAGCCCATGCAGTTGTAGATCTGGATATAGGTCTGCACATCGTAGCCGTTATCATCGGAATAGGTGATCAGCTCCGGCATGTGCGCGGACAGGCCGGGGATCATGCCCTCCTGGCGCACCATATCCAGATAATCGGGCAGGCGGGGGATGGCGTGCAGGTTTTTGTTGACCAGCTGTTCTGCGCTGGAGTGATGCAGCAGGCAGAAGGTGGCACCGCACTGCTTGCTGCGGTGGATGGTGGCCCGGGCCTCCCGGCGGGCGGCCTCGTTGTCATCCACATTGATGATCGGCGTATCGATCAGGATCAGCTTTTCGCCGGTGCGGTCGGCAACCTCCTTCACCGCCTCCTGCATCACCCGCTCCTGCTGCAGCGGGCCCATGATGGTATCCACGCCCTCATCCAGGAATGTTTTGAGCAGCGGAAAAACCTCGCTGCCGCCGGGAAAACGGTTTTTGATCTGCCGATCCGCCGCGGGGCTGCGATGGCTCCAGCCCAGGATCCGATACGCCGGCAACGGTGGTGCGGGGAAAATCCTTCTTCGCCATGGAACATACCTCCGATCTATTCAATTCTTGTTACGGAACGTTTTTCATGCTTATTTTACCATGAAAAACGGGGATTATCAACGCTTATTACAGCTCCATGGCCATATGGACGCACTTCCAGGTTTCGCCCAATACCGGGTAATCCTCTGTTTCATCGGTTTCCCGGAAGCCCGCTGCCCGGTAGCAGCGTTGGGCCGGTATATTGTTTTCAAATACGCCCAGGGAGGCGCGTTGGGCCCGGTAGACTGTGCGCGCGTAGATCAGCCCCAGGCGCAGCATCTCCGCGCCGTAGCCCTGTCCGCGCTTGTCCGGATCCACGATCACATAGCCGAAGCGGACTTCCTCCAGGGAGTCGGTGGGGTTGCGCAGGGTGAAGAAGCCCGCCACTTCTTTGTCATCCAGCAAGGTAAACCGCATCAGCGCGCCCAGGGCGTCGAAACGCTCCCGGCTGACCGGGTAATCGCCCAGCATGCCCGCTGACCATTTGTAAAAGCCTTCTCCGTCCCGCTGCCAGGAGAGGATAGTTTCCGCGTCGCTGTCCTTATAGGGCCTGAGCCGAAGCATCCCTGCCGCCTCCTTACTCCACGGTAAATTCGGTCCATTCAATATGATTGTACTGCATCACGTTTTGGAATTTTTTCATCCCCAGCCGCTCATAGAAGGGGATGGCCTTCTCATGCGCTGCCAGATAGACGGCAATGTCCTTTTCGCCGCCGGCGGCCTCCAGGGCTTTTTTCATCAGCGCCCGGCCGATGCCCTGGCGTTCATGATCCCGGGCCACGCCCAGATCGGTGACAAAGAGCCAATAGGCAAAATCGGTGACGCCCAGCAGCACGCCCACCAGCAGCCCCTCCGCATCCCGCGCGGCCAGGCTGACGGAGGCGTTCTGCAGGAGCCTGGGGATGCGCTGCTCAAACCGCTCCCGGGGATACTGGGAGCCCAGATCCGTGCGCTTCAAAAAATCGATATATTCCGCTGCCGTCAGGCGCTCCGATTGGATTTGTACCATTGTTGCCCTCCTCTTGATGCTGCGCGCGTATACGTCCTGCCATACCCAGATTTGCACGGTAGCGCTTCCAGTTACCCGTTCTGTACGGTCAGGTTCTGGAGCCAGCGCTCCTTTTTGAGCCAGAAATGGAAGATCACCAGCTTGACCACATCCACCAGCTTTACGCCGCAGTACAGGATCACCGGGCCCACGTCGGTAAAATGGGCCAACAGGAATACCATGGGCAGCATGACGAAAATGGTCAGCCCCGCGTCGGTGATCGCGCCCATCTGGGTATCGCCGCCCGCCCGGGCCACCGCCTGCTGGGTGTTCATGTACACCCAGGCCGGCATGAACAGCGACATGGTGCCCACCATGCTGCGGCAGATATCGATGGCGCTGTCGCTGAGCCGGCCAAATACCAGGGGCACGATCAGCGTGGTGGCGAAGCCGAAGCCCGTCATCAGCAGCCCGAACAGGGCGGAGCCGGAGAGCAGCCAGGTCTTTTCCCTGCGGGCCTGATCCAGCTGCCCGGCGCCCAGGGTTTTGCCCAGCAGCACGCCGGTGGCGGAGTAAACGCCGCCGAAGGCCACAAAATACAGATTGGCAATGGCAAAGCTGGAGGCCATGCCCGATACCACGTCCGCGCCGCCGCGGCCATTGTACAGCGCCGTGGTGATGGTCTCGGACAGCACCCATACCATCTCGCAGAACAGCACCAGGGCGCTGGCCTTGAGGATCTTGCGGAAGAGCTTGCCGTCAATCCTGAAAAGATCGCGCAGGCGCACGGCAAATTGGGGCTTGGAGCGGATGTACAGCGTCAGGAAGATGATCAGCTCCAGCACCCGGGCGATCACCGTGGCCCAGGCCGCGCCGGCAACGCCCAGCGCAGGGAAGCCCAGGTTGCCGTAGATCAGCAGCCAGTTGAAAAGCGTGTTGGTCAGGGTGGCGATCACCGTCACCACCAGCGGCGCTTTGACCTGGCCCATGTCCCGCAGGGAGCTGGCGATGCATACGGACACCGTCATGGGAATGCCCACCAGGAACATGATGCGGATGTAGCGCACCGCCTCGTCCAGGATGGGCTCCGCCTGGGTGTTGCCGATCAGCATCAGCGACAGCACGGGCCGGGGAAAGACCAGGCAGACCAGGAGATAGGGGAGGAAGGCCGCCAGCCCCACCGCCAGCTTGAAGCGGAACGCCTGCTGCATGCCGCGCTGATCCCTGGCCCCGAAAAACTGCGTCATAAAGATGCCGGCGGACATGCAGATGGCGTTGACGAACACCATAAACACAAACATCACCTGCCCGGCCACGTTTACGCCGGACATGGAAATATCGCCCAGGCCGGATACCATAAAGTTGTCCACCAGCGATACCAGGCTCTGGATCAGCTGCTGCAGCATGATCGGCACTGCGATGGCCAGGGCGCTTTTATAAAATTTAGCGGGCCCAAACAGGCCTTTTGCTTGTACGGTCATATCTTTTTATTCCTTTTCGTTTTTGATTCCATAGATCCGGATAAAATGGCGGCTGAAGCGCTCGATCTGCGCGAGGGCTTCCTCCGTCTTCTCCGGCTCCCGATCGCATTGGTGGATCAGGGCGGAGATCGGCGCCGTATAGGATAAGGCGAGCATCCGGGGATCATCCCGGATCAGCAGCCCCTTATCCATCATCCCGGCAAAGAGGGGCGTAAACAGATCGATCAGCCCGGTCAAAAAATGCTTGCCGGCCAGCATCCGCGCCCGTTCATCCCGGAATTGCTCAATGGACAGCACCTTGCGGGTCATGATGATTCTTTCATCATGCACGGTAAAGTTCACCATCTCCAGGGTCAGCTGCACCAGCCCTTCCAGGGAGTCCGGCACCGGCGGCAAATGCTCCGCGGAGCCGAAGCGCTCCCCGTAATAGGCGATCATCTCGTCCAGCAGGGTGTCCCAGATCTGCTTCTTGCTCTCAAAATGGCGGTACATGGAGGATTTGCCCAGCCCCAGGGAAGCGGTCAGCTCCCGAATATTGGTGCCTGCGTATCCGTTGCGGGAGAACATCTCCAGCGCCGTCCGCAGGATCCGTTCCTTTGTATCCTTTGCCATAGCGTGCCTCCTGACAATATAAAGCGACCGTCCGGTCACTGATGCTATTATAGTGACCGGACGATCGCGTGTCAAGGGAAACCTTGATTTGATCAGCGGTTCCCCGGGGAAAGTGTGCGGTTTTCAGGGGGATTTTCCGCTATCAGGCGTTCCTGATTTTGAGATGCAGAGCGTTGGGCAGTTCCGCGCCATCCTCCCAGGCGTAAGCGATTTCCTGGGTCATGCCGCGCAGCACCGACAGAGACAATTCATCCGAGGATGCCGTCACGTCCAGTCGCTCGCCGCCATAGCGCAGCGTCCATTCGGCGCTCTCGCTCTGCTCGGCGTATTCGATCACCGCCTGGACGCGGGGTTCCTTCAGCGCCGGCAGCAGGTTTTGCATCGCCTCCTCAAAGACGAGCTGGATGCGGTTGGCCATCCGGGGCGTGATCTGGTTTTTGTTGCAGTAGGCGCTGATCTGCCCGGCCATGCCGAGGAAGTCGTAATCCCGGCTTTCGATAGAAAGCTCCAGCACCTTGAGCCTGCGGATGAAGCGGCGGGTGTTTTCCCGCTGGGGATGCTCAAAGATCTGCTCCGGCGTGCCGTCCTCGTATATGCCGCCCTCGTCCATGAAGAATACGCGGGTGCTGATGGCCCGGGCAAAGTTCATCTCGTGGGTGACGATCATCATGGTTTTGCCGGTCTTGGCCAGCTCCCGGATAACGGCCTGCACCTCGCCCACCATGGTGGGATCCAGGGCGCTGGTGGGCTCGTCCAGCAGGATGATATCCGGATCCATGGCCAGGGTGCGGGCGATGGCGATACGCTGCTTCTGGCCGCCGGAGAGCTCGTCGGGATAGTTGAGCGCCTTTTCGGCCAAGCCCACCATGCGCAGCAGCTCCATGCCCCGGTCATAGGCCTCCTGACGGGATACGCCCTTCAGATCCATGGGGGAGAGCATGATGTTTTCGATCACCGTCAGGTGGCCGAACAGATTGAAGCTCTGGAACACCATGCCCATCTTTTGACGGATTTTGTTGATGTTGCATTTGCGGTCGGTGATCTCCACATCATCGATCCAGATATGGCCTTCGGTGGGCTTCTCCAGCAGGTTGATGCAGCGCAGCAGGGTGCTTTTTCCGGTGCCCGAGGGGCCGATGACGCTGATCACATCGCCATCCCGGATCTCCACAGATACATCCTTGAGCGGCGTTACGTTGGGGTATTCTTTTTTCAGATGCTCTATTTTAATCATGGGTATTCACCCCCCGCAGGATATGGTCGCGCTTGCGCTTCTTGGGATCGAGGCTGATGCGGATGCGCCCCACGGCGAAGCTGAACAACCCCTCCAGAACAAAGTAGATCACCGTCACGGCGATCAGCGGGAAGAAGGCCTCGTAGGTGCGGCTGCGCACGATATCGCCCATCTTGGTCAGATCCTGCACGGCGATGTAGCCCACGATGGCGGTGGCCTTGATCAGGCCCACGATCTCGCCCTGGTAGGCGGGCAGCACGTGGGGGATGGCCTGGGGCAGAATGATCTTGAAGAAGGTATGCCGGTTGCTGTGGCCCAGGGCATAGGCCGCTTCATACTGGCCGCGGTCGATGGTGCCCACGCCCATCCTGATGAGGCCAAACACCGCCGCGCCGAAGGTCAGCGTAAAGCCGATCACCGCCACCGCGACGCCGCTGATGGCCACGGAGCCAAAGATGATGTAGTACAGGATCATCAGCAGCACCACCATGGGCGTGCCCTGCACCAGCCACATGCTGAAGCGGGTAGTGCCGTTGGCGATGGGGTTGCCGTTGCGGCAGAGCATAAAGATGCCAAAGCCCAGCGCCGTGCCAAACAGGATGGAAAGCAGGGTGATCAGCGTGGTGGTGCCGATGCCCTCCAGGAACAGCTTCCAGCGGTTCTCCCGCAGGAAGGTCTTGTTGAAGCTGTCGGAGAGATCATCCCAGAAGGTGGGCGCGTCCGCGCGCTCGCCGTTACCGGCGCTGGGACGCGCATCGGGCACGCTGGTGTCCTTCAGCACCACGGCCACCGTGCCGCTGGTAAAGTTGGGCGCGGAGAAGAGCACGCTTTCCGCCCGCTCCGGTGTGATGCCGATGCCGGCTGCCGCAAAATCGCATTTGCCGGTCTGTATGGCGGGCAGGATGCCATCAAAGTTCATATCCACGATCTCCAGCCCATAGCCGTATTCCTGGCAGAACAGGATGGCCAATTCCATATCATAGCCCACCACCTGGCCGTCGCGCATGTACTCGAAGGGGGCGTAGCCCGATTCGGTGGCCAGGCGCAGGGTGCCGTTTTCGGCGGACAGGGCGGAGATATCCGGCATGGTCTTTTGGGCTTCATCCTCGCCGAACCATTTGAGCGCCAGGGCGTCCAGCCGTCCATCAGCCTCAAGCTTTTTCAGGAAGGCGTTAAACTGATCCCGTAATGCCTCGCCAGCCGCGGTCTTGGGGAATACGAGGGCGAATTCATAGTTTTCCAGGTATTCCGGCAGATAGGTGAGCCGGCTGTCCTCCCGCAAAACGATCTGCGCCACCGGTTCATCCACCACGAAGGCCTCCACCTTGTGGCCCGTGAGCGCCGCCATCAGGTCGGCCTTGCCGATATAGTAATCCACCTGGGCCTCGGGCAGCCTTTGGGTAACGGCCTCGGCAAAGGAGGAGCCGGTCTGCACGCCGATGTGCTTGCCGTTCAGCTGGGAGAGGGTGGTGTATACGCCGGGGGCCAAGGCGGAGGAGGCAGCGGACGCCTCGGTTTTGAGCACCGCCATCACGGTGCCGCCGGTGTAGTAGGGATCGGAGAAATACACGCTCTCCTTGCGCTCCTCAGCGATGGTGATGCCCGCGGCGGCAAAATCGGCCTTGCCGGCCTGCACGGTGGGCAGAATGGCGTCAAAGCTCATGGCCGAAACGCTCAGCCCATAGCCGTAGGCCTGGCAGAAGCGGGCGGCCAGATCGATCTCCATGCCCACCACCTGATTATCTCGGTAATAGTTCATGGGGGCGTAGGCGCCCTCGGTGGCCAGAGTCAGCGTGCCGTTGGTGGCCGGGAAGGCGGCGTAATCCGGCACTGTTTTGTCCGCATCTGCGCCGGTGATCCATTTCTGGCGTATCTGCTCCATCTCTCCGCTGGCTTCCATCTGGGCGATCCAGGCGTTCAGCTCGGCCATCAGCTTTTCGCCGTCGGCTGTTTTGGGCAGCACGAAGCCGAAATCAAAGCTGTCCATGCGTTCGCTCAGGATGGTCAGGCGGTCGTTCTCCGCCGCCATCAGCTGAAGCACGGGCTCATCCCCGGGGAAGGCGTCGATTTTATGGGCCTGCAGCGCGGCGGCCATATCGGGATAGGAGTTGAAATAGCTGATCTGCGCGCTGGGGAACGTATCCAGCACGATCTGATCAAAGGTGGTGCCGGTCTGCACGCCGATGCGTGCGTCGCTCAGCTGGGAAAGGGCGGTATAACCGTCGGCCTGCGAAGCGCTCTTGCTGAGGATGGCCACCGATGTGCCGCTGTGATAGGTGGGGGAGCTGAACAGCATGCTCTCCGACCGCTCCGCCGTGACCGTGATGCCGCAGGCGGCAAAATCGGCCTTGCCGGATTGCAGGGAGGAAAGAACGCCGTTAAAGTCCATGGGCATCACCTGCAGCCGGTAGCCGTTGGCCTGGCAGAACCGGACGGCGATATCCACATCATAGCCCACCACGCGTCCGTTCTTCACGAAGGCGAAGGGCAGGATGGAGGAATCCAGGGCCATGCGCAGGGTGCCGTTGGTATCGGGCAGGGAAGCGTAATCCAGCACGGTATAGCGGCTTTCATCCCCGCTGAACCAGGCGCTGTCGATCTCCGCCATGGTGCCGTCGGCCCAGAGCTGCTCCACAAAGGCGCTGTACTGATCCCGCAGGGCCTGTCCCTCCTCGGTCATGGGAAAAACGGCGGCCAGAGAGCTGGTATCCAGCGTATCCGGCAGCAGCTGCAGATCGGGATTCTCGATGGATACGTAGCGCAGGATGGGCTCGTCGGTGCACCAGGCGTATATCTTGCCCGCCCGCAGCGCCGAAAGAATATCGGTTTGGGTATTAAAATAGCTCAGGGTGATGCCGGGGATCAGGGCAGACGCCACTTCACCGCTGATGGTGCCGGTCTGCACGCCGATCCTTCTGCCGGTCAGCTGGCTGATGGCGAGGGAAGGGGCGGCCTCGGAAACCGCCTGATCCTGCTCCGCGCCGTCGGCCAGGATGGCCAGCACGATGCCGCCGGAGCTGGTGGGATCGGAGAACAGCACCTCCTCCTGGCGCTCCGGGGTGACGTTCATATCGGTGCTGAAATCGTATTTGCCGGATTGCACGGCGGGGATGCGGGCGGCAAAATCCGCGTCGCCCAGCTCCAGCCTGTACCCGGCGCTGCGGCAGAAGCGCACCACCAGATCGATATCATAGCCCACGTTTTTGCCGTCCTTGATGTAGGAGAAGGGCATATCGGTGGAGGTGGTGATCACGCGGATGGTGCCGTTTTCACCGGTCAGGCCGGACATATCCACCACCTTGCGCGCCTCATCCGCGCCAAACCAGATATCCTCCAGCTCCTGGATGGTGCCGTCCTGACGGCACTGGGCCAGAAAAGCGTTCAGCTCCTCGCACAGGGCGGCGCTTTGGGGGTCATTTTTACGGAAGGCAAAGCTGTACTCCTGGTTGGTGAACCGCTCGCGGATATAATCGATGCGCGGCTGCTCCGCATGCACCGATTTAACCTCCGGCTCATCCACCAGGTAGGCGTCGATCTTGCCCGCCAGCAGCGCGGCCACGCAATCGGGATAGCTGGTCAGGTATACGTGCTCGCTGTTGGGGAGGTAGGTGTTGGCGACGGTCTCCGTGATGCCGCCCACCAGCACGCCGATCCGCTTTCCGTTATAGGCGGCCCAGGCGGGCACGTGCTCTTCGCCGCGCACCATGACGCCCAGCTTCTCCTCGTAGAGGAGGTCGGAGAAGGTCAGCATCTCCCGGCGCTCGGCGGTGATGTTCAGGTTGGCCATGATGCAGTCCACGTCCCCGGTGAGGGCGGCGGGAATGATGGCCCCGTAATCGTACACCTTGAACTCCACATCGGCGCCCAGCCAGGCGGCGAACCGGCGCGCCAGCTCGATATCATAGCCGCTCAGCTGATCGCCTTCGTAATAGCTGTACGGAAAAACAACGCCGGATGTGCCCACCGTCAGATGCAGGGAGGGGTTCTGCGGCGCGGCGATATCGGGCATGCTGCGTTCTCCTGTCAGGACCCAGCGGCTGAACATATCCTCCAGCGTGCCGTCTGCCCGCAGCTCGGCGATGAAGCGGTTGATTTTCCCTTCCAGATCGTCGATTTGTGATTTGGGGGAGAGGCCGACGGCCACCTGGACGGGCTCGCCCAGGGTTTCCTTCAGCAGATGCACACCGGTAACGCCCTGCTCGATGGCGAGGCGCATTTGGTTGAGATCGAATACAAAGGCGTCGATCTTGCCCTGGGCCACCGCCAGATAGGCCGTGTTGTTATCGGTAAAGTGGGCCAGCCCAGCCTGGGGCAGCTCGGATGCTACGATAAGCTCCGCCGCGCTGCCCTGACTGACGCCAATGACGATTCCGGGCGCGTTGAGCTGCTCCGGCGAGGTGATCCCCTCCTCGGCCCAGCCGGGAAGGGCAAACAAAAGCAAAGCTGCCGCCAAAGAAAGGATCAGCTTTTTCATAATGAAATTCCTTTTCTGAAAATGAATGTTACTCAAAGTGCTTGCATACGGTCAGATCCACCACGGAGCCGCGGATGCCAACCTTTACCTGATCGGCAACTTTTCTCAGCACGGACTGCTCGTAGCCGTCCCATTCGGGATCATCCACGGGATGATTGGCCAGATCGGCCCACGCTTCCCAGGGCACCTGGTCGCTGTGATCCGCTTCGTTGGCCATGGCAGCCTCGAAGGCGTCCCGGATCCTGCCCAGCAGGGAGCGGGCGGATTCGTTCTTTCTGCTGGTGGCGGCGGAAATCAGCAGGGCGCGCTTTTCCTTGTCCATCACGGTCTTGGTGGACATGTGCAGCTCCAGGTCCTTCCCTGCGGTTTCGATCCAGAAGGAGGCCTGCATTTCTCCGGTCACGCTGCGGGCCATGCTGAGCATCTCCTCGGCGCACAGCAGCAGCCGCATGGTTTCCTTGCGGTCCAGCCCCTGATAGGCGGCCACCTTACGGGTCTCCTCCAGGGCAGTCTCAAAGCCATTGCTGCGATTGTCGATCATGATCACATCGGATTTCATATTATAATACCTCCCGCTTACTCGATGGTCAGAATGTCGCCAAAGCCGGTTACTTCAAACACTTCCTGCACGATCTCGTTCACATGCTGGATCTTCAGGCCGCCTTTGGCGCTCATTTCCTTATGGGCGGAGAGCAGGACGCGCAGCCCGGCGGAAGAAATGTAATCCAGCTTGGCAAAATCCAGGGTCAGGGTATCGATGGCCGCGGTGGATGCGCGCAGCTCCTTTTCCAGCTCCGGGGCGGTGACGGTATCCAGGCGGCCCTCCAGGGCCAGGGTCAGGGCTTTTCCGTTCTGCTGCTTGCTGATGGTCATTGACTTTTCCTCCTCGGTTAAATTTTTTTATAGATAGTCAGCACGTTCTGACCGTTATCCCGCTTATAGGTGATCTGATCCATGGTTTTGCGCACCAGAAAGATGCCCAGGCCGCCGATGCCGCGCTCCTCCGCGCTCAGGGTCACGTCCGGATCCTCCTGGGCCAGGGGATCAAAGGGCGTGCCGCTGTCCACAAAGGCGATGGAGATCATGCGCGTATCGGCGTCAAAATGGAATTGCACCGCGGCCTCGCCGGATGCCCCGCCATAGGCGTAATGGGCGATGTTGCCGAACAGCTCGTCGATGGCCACGTCGATCTGCATCTGCGCCTTCATGGGGCAGTCGATGGCCTCCAGCTGGCCGTCCACAAAGGCCGTTACCTTCGGGATGTTCTCCACAGCAGCCTGTACCTTCAGCTCCGTCATGTCACGTTTCCTCCTTTGTAGGTCATGCACAGCATGGTCAAATCGTCAAACTGCTCCGCTTCCTGGACAAAATCATCCACCGCGGCGCGCACGTTTTTAAGCACCTCCATGGGCGCGGCGTCGGGCTTGCGGTTCAGCGCCTCCACCATGCGGTCGGTGCCGAACAGCTCGTTCTGCGCGTTGGTGGCCTCCGCCACGCCGTCGGTATAGACAAACAGGCTGGCGCCGGGCTCCAGCTGCACCTCGTACTCCCGGTATTTGACGCCCTCCATGCCGCCGATCACAAATCCATGGCGATCCTTGAAGAGCGCGTAGCTGCCGTCGGGCTGGCGGAGCGCCGGGAATTCGTGGCCGGCGTTGGCGGCGGTCAGCTTGCCGGTGGAGAGCTCCAGGATGCCCAGCCAAACGGTGACGAACATCTGCGCCTCGTTGTTGGAGCAGATGGCCTCGTTGGTGCGGGTCAATATCTCCGCAGGGGAGCCGCCCAGCATGGCCACGCTCTGCAAAATGATCTTGCTGGCCATCATGAACAGCGCCGCCGGTACGCCCTTGCCCGATACGTCGGCAATGAGCATGCAAAGATGATCATCATCAATCAGGAAATAATCGTAGAAATCGCCGCCCACCTCTTTGGCGGGATCCATGCTGCCGATGATGTCAAAATCCTTGCGGTCTGGGAAGGCCGGCACGATATGAGGCAGCATGGCGGCCTGGATCTGCGTGGCCAGGGAGAGCTCCGCACCGATGCGCTCCTTCTCCGCGGTGACGCGCTTGACGGTTTCTACATATTCAACCGTCTTATGGGACAGATCGGCAAAGGACTGGGCCAGCTCCTCCACCTCGTCGCCGGTGCGGTAGGCATCCTCCATTTTGAATTCCAGATTGCCTTCCCGCAGCTCCGATATGCGCTTGACGATGGTGTTGAGCGGCTTTACGATGCGCTTGCCCAGCGTCAGCGCGCCGGCCAGCATAAGCAGCATCACCAGGACCAGCAGCACCAGGCCGGTGGTCCTGGAATGGCCGGATTTTTCCAGATAGGTTTGGGTCGCCTCGGCCTGCAGCTGCTGGGTGCGCTGCTGCAGCAGAATGGCGGGCTGGCCCGCGACATCCTGGCGGAAGGCCGATATCAGCGCCCAGCCGGTGGTGGGGATGGGGGCGGCGGTGATATAATAGCCGCCGTCGCTGAGCTCACCCTGGCGCACCCCGGTATCCACGCCCGAGATGGCGTCGTTGATCACCTGGGAAAGCAGCTCGCGCCCGGACTGGCGCAGGTCGCCGCCGCGGTCCTGGGCGTCCAGGGGGAAGGCCTCCTCCTGCGGCGCCAGCACCGCCCGGCCGCTGCGGTTGACCAGCAGCTGATACTCGCCATCCACCGCGTAGCTCTGCAGCGCCTCCTGCATTTCAGACAGATAAAGATCGGTGCCCACCACCGCCGCCAGGCTGCCATCCGGATTGTACACAGGCATGGCGCACTCGATGCAGTAAAAGCCGGTGTTGGCGTCGTACTCGCCATCGGTATAGACCAGCCCGCCCGTGGCGGACGCCTCCTGATACCAGCCGCGCTGGCGGGGATCATAGCTGCGCACAGCGCCGTCCACAAACCAGCTGCTGGAGGTATCGCTGATCGAAAAATGCGCGCCCTCCGGCAGGCCGATATACAGAGTGGAGATATCCATGGAGGGGCAAAGGGATACGATCATATCCGACAGGTTGGACAGCAGCCCCAGCTTGGCGGTCAGCGCCGGATCCTGGGCGTCCACCCCATCCGCATAGATCACCTTGGCCGTCCATGCGCCGTCGTCCGCCGGATCGGGCCCGGCATAGGGCTTGGGGGGATATTCCTCGGGATGGGCCAGCAGCCTGGCGGCGCAATCCGCCACAAAGGCTACCCGATTGCCCGCCGCCTCAAACAGCTCGTCAGCGATCCGCACTTCCATTTGGGTGGAGCGGCTCAGCGACTGGCTGACCACGCTCTCCATGACCCTGCCCGTGATCTCCCCGATGGCATCCTGCTGGCGCTGGCCCGATTCCGACGCCAGCTTGGACAGCATGTTGTTCTGGTACAGGGAAACGGCGACGGTGGCGGCGGTCAGCAACAGCACGGTATACAGGATCAGGTTGAAGATCTTGGTCTGTATACCGCCGATGACCCAGTTTTTGATGCGCTTCATTATATCCTCCCGTATTAAACCAATTCCCGGTCAACCACGGGCACCGGGAAAGGGGCGTGGTTATTTGCCGGAATAGAATTCCGTGGTGGTGTTGTTGGCCTGGATCAGCACGGAGCTCTGATGGAAGGCCTCGATCAGCGCGTCCGCCGCGGCGTGCACGGCCTCTGCCGTGGTGTCGCTCAGGTAGATCACCAGGGTGTATTCCTGATACTCGGTGCCGTTGTCGCCGATCCAGCCGCCATGGGCTTCCTGGATGGTGTAGCCGCCAAACTGGCTGATCAGCAGCGCTTTGGCCTTCTCCTGCGCCTCCTCCGGCGTGCAGACGGGCTCGTTGGTATCCTTATCATTGGTGCCCAGGTACATCACGTATTGGATCTCCGGCACAGCGGTCTCCGCCTTTTCGGCGGGCTTATTGACGATGATCAGGCTGGCGGCGGAAAGCCCGACGGCGATCAGGGCCAGCACCAGGGCGATGATTCCAAGCTTTTTGGACATTGTGTTTCTCCTTTAATGCTATTGCTTTTCTTCCCGGCGGCGGTACAGGGACAGCATTTCCTTGATGCGGCCGGCGGGGTTGATCATATCCTCGATGGATTTGCCCTGGCTCATCGTATCGATCAGGGCGGCGATGCAGCGGTCCATGCTGATCAGGTTCCACTTCGCGGCCATAAAGTCTCCCTCGCTTTTTTGTCGATCAGAGCGCAGTTGGGCTTTACGGGCAGGTATTTGCGCGGCGATCAGCGCTTGTCCTTATCGATAAACTCCAGCGTGATCATGGCCAGCAGGGCAAAGAGAACGATGAAGGTAAACAGATGCGCCCAGTAGCCGATCACGTTTTCCTGGGTGTTTTCGTAATTCGCATTGTAGCTGGCCGCGGCGGCCTTCTGTTCCAGGAAGGTCATTACGTTCTCCTCACCCACGATATCCATGAGCTTGCCCACGGTGGTGCGCACGGTGATCCGGGTATCCCGCCGGGCCTGCACGTCGGCGTTCCCGGCCAGGAAATCCACAGCCTGGCCCACGGTGATGACGCCGCCGATCTGGGTATCGCTGTATTTTTCCAGGAGTCCGGTCACGTTTACGGCGTTCAGCAGATCCTCCACGGTGGTCAGATGGGTGATCTTGTTGTTCATCTGCTCCTGCAGCGATTCGGAATCCAGAATGGACCGGAGCACCGTTTCCATGGTCACGTCGGATGTGCCGAAGGTAAAGCTGCGGAATTCCGCCGTGTCCTCGGACTCCAGCATGGCGCGCAGCACGTCTGACACCGTCACGTCCTCCAGGATGTGCTCCTGCTTAAAGGAGGCGAAGGTGGCGGAGCTTTCCAGCGCGGTTTTCAGCTCGCCCAGGGTCATTACCTTGCCGATTTGCTTCTGGCGCAGCTCTGCAATGGTGGGGTTCTCCTCGTTCTGCAGCAGATCCAGCACCTGGCCCACGGTGACGCTGCCGCCCACCTCGTTGTCCCGCATTTTGCTGATCATGGAGGAGATGGTGGCGTAAGGCCGATGGTTGATATCCGCCTGCGCCGCGATGACCTTCAGACCGGGATTGGAAATGGTAAGGGGCGTCAGCGCCTCGGTCCATGCGGGCAGCTTCAGCAGGCCGCCGGAAAACACCAGCTGGAAGATCAGCACGAAGGGCATGATGGTCATGGCCGTGGTGGTGTTATGGGCCAGGCTGGATACCCACAGCGACAGCATATCCGAGGCGTAGGTGATCAGGAACATGGAGATGCCGAACTCCACAAAGAAGGAGCGGGTGATCAGCCCGTTCGCGGGATACGCCACGCCCGAGAACGCGGTCACGCCCAGCGTAACGGCGGTCTGCGCCAGACACAGCAGCGCCTGATACAGCATGTGCGAGGCGATATACGAGGAGATGTGCATGCCGGAGCGGTGCTCGCGCTTGATCACGTCGCGCTCGCGGCAGATCACCTGGATGGAGTTGAAGCAGCCGTTCCAGATGCACACGCATACCATGGCGAAGGCGCCCATCAGCGTGCCTTCCATGTTGATGAAGAAGCGCTTGCGGATCACCATGCCCACCAGGCCGGCGATGAGCGCTGCCATGGGCAGAACCTTCCAGTCGTTCTGGTAGACAAACATGCGCAGCAGCTTGCCCAGGTAGATGAGCACCTGGGAGCCGCGTCCCCGGTGACGGATGGCGATCTGCCGGGCTTGTTTATTCGTTTTCAGCTCAGCCATGCTGCACCTCCGCAAACTTCATCACGTATTCGTCCGCCAACCCGTCGCCGCCCTCTTCCTTGCGGTTGACGGATTTGACGATCTGCTCCATGGTATCCCGCTGGAAGAAGGTGCGGGCGTCGGCGATGGTGCCGTAGTAGGCCAGCCGGCCGGTGCGCGCGCTGTCCTTGGCCAGCACGATCACATCGTCAAACAGATCGATCACGCGGTCCGGCGTATGGGTGATCACGATGATGATCTTGCCGGTATCGGCGATCTTGCGCAGCTGCACAAACAGCTCCCGGGCCATCACGCCGTCCAGGCCGCTGTCCGGCTCGTCCAGGATGAACAGGGAGGGGTTGCTGATAAACTCCATGGAGATGGACAGGCGCTTTTTCTGGCCGCCGGAGAGCTTTTCCACCAGGTTGTTCTTCACCGGCTGCAGGCCAAAGATGTTCATCACCTCGTCCACCCGCGCCCGGCGCTGGGAGGGGGATACGTCCTTGGGCAGGCGCAGCTTGGCGGCG
Organism: uncultured Eubacteriales bacterium; assembly: GCA_902787835.1. Classification (GTDB taxonomy): domain Bacteria; phylum Bacillota; class Clostridia; order Christensenellales; family Aristaeellaceae; genus SFMI01. The sequence continues at coordinate 5,534 of CADAHU010000002.1, read as the reverse complement.
TCCAGCAGCGTGTTCAGCACGGTATCCTTGCCGCGCATCATTTCGCTCTGGGGAACGAAGCCCACCTCGTACTGCATTTTTTTGTACTGGGTGTACATGTTGCTGCCGTTCAGCATGACCTCGGCGTCGGCCTTCTCATAGCCGTTGATGGCGTTCAGATAGGTGGTTTTGCCCGCGCCGGAGCCGCCCAGCAGCAGCACCATATGGCCCTGGGGGATGCTCATATGGATATCCCGCAGCAGCGTCTTTTTCTGGAAGAACTCGCTGGCGGTGCGCTCCTTCAGGTTGACCGTCAGCCCCTCGTCCATGACCGTGGCGCTGCCGGAGGTGGCCAGCCGCGCCATCTCCTCCCGCAGATCCTCCACCTGCCATTCGGGCTGGAATTTGGGGCTGAAGCCCCAGACCAGCGCGGGAATCCAATGGGTATAGGAAAGCGGACACAGCCACAGCCAGCGCTTGCGCCGGTTGTATACCTGGATCATGCCGCTCCAAATGCGGATGTTGTATACAAACTCGGTGATCAGGATGGGGATGGAGATGATGGAAAAGATCAGCATTCTGTTCAGCACCAGATCCAGAATCGCATCGCTATCCAGCCCCTCAAGGCGTGTCGGGATCATATACGGGATAATAGAAAACAGGATCGAAACGACAGAAATCAGGCTGTATACCCGTCCTTCCGGCTCGCGGCCGGCGCAGCGGGCCAGCTGGTATTCCCGGGCGCCGGGGATCAGCGCCCACCAGCCCTTGAGGCCGGATTTTTCCAGCAGCCGCCATACGCCTGCCCTGTAAAGGATCGCCATCACAATCCCATATATGGTATTGGTGCTAAACAGAATATAGCACAGGATAGCCAATAGATTACTCACCTGTATAAACCACCTTTTTGATAGTATACCGTCTGAATCCGCAGATCAAAGCGGCTTTTTCTTCACCCGGAGCGCCGCAATGGCAGCGGCTGGCACTGTCATTGCAGCGTCGGCTGAAGGATAATCCATAAAAAGGATGCGGCTCAAAATCAGTCCTTGTTCTTGCCGGCGATCTGCATCAGCAGGTCCAGGATCTTGAGGTAGATCCAGATCACGGTGAACACCAGGCCGAAGGCGGCGAACCACTCATAGGATTTGGGGTAGCTTTCCTTGACGCAGGTATCGACCATGGCAAAATCGCTGATCAGGAACAGGGCGGCGATCACCAGACCCACCACATCCAGGGCGATGGAGAGGGCCTTGTTCTGCATCATCTGCTGCACAAAGGGCCGGGTGGCAGGGATCAGGGAGCCGATCAGGCTCAGCACACCCACGCCGATGGAGCCCAGCAGCAGGGCCAGCAGCACGGTGCGGAACTTGTTGTTTACCTTGACGATGCCGGAGGAATACAGGAAGCTCATGCCGGCCACCACCGCCACGGTGAGCAGCAGCGCCTCCAGCCCCAGGTATTCATAGCCCTTCAGGACCTTGAACACCATAAAGGAAATCACGTAGCCCTGGCTGGCGGAATAGATGGTGCCGGTCACGGGCACGGTCCGGCGGACGAAGATGCCCACCAGCTCGGAGATCAGGCCGACCACCAGCACGGCGCCGACGATGATCGCTTCCTTCTGGGTCAGATCCAGGGTGAATTTTTCGTAGATCTTGATGCTCTGCCAGATGGGCTCGTTGGCCATGGCGGCGCTCACCAGCAGCTGGGCGATCATGCCCGCCATGGTCATCAGCAGGAAGAAGCAGGTTTTAACTGCGATGCCGCTGTAGGTGGCGGCGTTGGTTTCGGAGCGTTCCTTCACCTTGTTCAGCCGGTTCAGCACCGGGTTGGAGCGCAGCAGGGTATTGGGCCGCGTGGTTTTGCTGTTGCTTGTCAGCGCACTCATGTTTGTTCTCCTCTCATGATATATTGATTTGTATTGCTTTTGTTCGGTTTTTTGCTTCGCAAAAGCAGGATACAAAGGCGATGGGGATCATCGGGCGGGGCCCTTCGTTTCGGCAGCGGTCAGCCTTTTGGCCGGATCCGCTTTGTGCCGGGGCAGATGGCCTGCTGAGGGCACACCAGAATGCAAAGATGGCAGCCCACGCAGTTTTTGCCGTTCAGCCGGGGGCGGCGGTTTTCATCCAGGCGGATGGCCTGGTGGCCGCCGTCCGCGCAGGAGATCTGGCACCGGCCGCAGCCGACGCAGCGCTCCCGGATAAACTGCGGATAGACCACCGTATCGCGCTCCAGCGTATCCGTGCTGGGGCTCAGGGTATCCAGGCCCAGGCCAATGGCCTCCCGGATGCAGGAGAAGCCCTTTTCGGCCAGATACAGGTTCAGCCCGGATTTCAGATCCTCTATGATCCGGTAGCCGTACTGCATCACGGCGGTGGTCACCTGAACGGAGCCGCCGCCCAGCAGGATAAATTCCAGCGCGTCCATCCAGCTTTCCACGCCGCCCATGGCGGAAATGTGCATGCCTGCCAAGGCCGGATTCTGCCCCAGCTCCGCGATGAACCGCAGGGCGATGGGCTTAACCGCATTGCCGCTGTATCCGCCCACGGCGCTGTGCCCGTGCACGGCGGGGGAGGAGACGTAGGTATGCGGGTTGACGCCCACGATGGATTTGATGGTGTTGATGGCGGCGATGCCGTCCGCGCCGCCCCACGTTGGGCGTCAGCTTGGCGAGCACCGGGATATGGCAGGCGCGCTTGGCGGCGGCGGTGTACTTTTCCACCAGCTCGGGGATCTGCCCGATATCGCTTCCCAGCCCGCCCTCCGCCATGTTGGGGCAGGAGAAGTTGAGCTCCACCGCGTCGGCGCCGTTTTCCTCGCAGAGCCGGGCCAGCTCGCCCCACTCCGCTTCGTTCTGGCCCATGATGGAGGCCAGGATGAATTTGCCCGGATAATTGGCCTTGAGCCGGCGGAAAATCTCCATGTTCTCCGTCACGCTGTGGTCGGACAGCTGCTCGATGTTTTTGAAGCCGATGATGCCGCCGTCGCTGCCGCTGATGGCGGAAAAACGCGGGGAGGCCTCGTGGATATCCAGGGTGCAGATGGTTTTGAAGCATACGCCGGCCCAGCCCGCCTCGAAGGCGCGGGCGCACATATCGTAGGTGCTGGCCACCACCGAGGAGGAGAGCAGAAAGGGGTTCTCCAGCGGGATGCCGCACAGATCGCACCGCAGCCGGCTCTCATCCTTCGGCGGCGCGGTTTCGCACATCGGCTTCACCTGGTAGCGCAGCCGGTTCATCAGATCGCGGATGGGCACCTCGCCTGTCCGGACGCAGCTCCGCTCGCAGGGGGCGGGGCAGGTCAGGCAGGGGTTGTCATCGGGCAGCTGCCAGGCGGCGCTTTGTTCGTTTTTGAACCATATGCTGCGCAGCAGGGCGGCGGGCTTTAGCTTTTCGCATGCCGCGTCGCAGGGCGCGTTGGCGCACAGCGCACAGCGGATCATGTCGGCGCGGGAAAGAACGGGCGTCTGTTGGATCATATGTGCTGCTCCTTTCGTATGCGGAGGAGGGGTCAGGCCATCTTTTTGATGATGATCAGTTCGGCTTTCGGGCCGCGGATGGATACCTTGATATCGTCCGCCACGTGGGTGACCACCGATTTTTCCAGCTCGTCCCAGATCTCCCGCGCCCTGTCGTCGGTATCCACATACTGGCGAAGGTCGTTCTGGTACATCATCATGGACCATTCATAATCCAGGGAGGCATTGGCGTATTCGCCCATGGATTCGGTATGGTACAGCGGCAGTCCGGGCACGTCGGCGCCCTGGTCAAAGAAGTTGCGCAGCCGGCCCATCAGGCCCTTGGCGGCCTCGTTTTTGCCAGTGCTGGAGGCGGAGAGCAGCTGCTCGCGCTTTTCTATGTTCATGCGCGTGTTCACCAGCAGATGCAGCTGGTACTCGTTCTCCTCGTCCTCGATCCAGAACTGGCCTTCGGTCTCGCCGGTGATGGAGCGCATCATCCCCATCATTTCCTCGGTCAGCAGGCGCAGATGCAGGGCCTGCTTGGGGGCGAGACCCTTATAGGCCGCCACCTTTTCGGCCTGCTGCAGCGCGGTCTCGATCTGGCTGCCGGAGCTGGATACGGTGATTTTGTCGGTTTTCATCGTCGCGTCCTCCTTAGGCGATGTTCAGGATATCGGCAAAGCCGGTCACATCGAATACCTCGCGGACGATCTCGTTGGCGCCCACGATCGTGAGCCCGCCCTTGCCGGCCATGGCCTTATGCGCGCTGAGCAGCACCCGCAGCCCGGCGGATGAAATGTACTCCAGCTTGCCAAAATCCAGGGTCAGCGCCTGGGCGCTTTCCAGTTCTTCCTTCAGCTCCTTTTCCAGCTGCGGGGCGGTCACGGTGTCCAGACGTCCCTCCACGGCGACGGTCAGATTGCTGCCGTTTTTTTCCTTGCTGATGGTCATGTTTGTTTCCTCCTGTTAAAAAACTTTGTAAAGATGGGATGTACATATCTGCATACCTCACCCATCTTACCAATTATAGCACATATCACCCAACAAATATCCAACAAAATAGCATTTTGAAAAGCTTTTTTTCTGCACGGATCCGATAAAACGGACCGATTGGATCCGCGTCGCCTCCATGGCGCGGGGAACCGGCGGATAAAAGAAAAAAGACAGGGAAGAACGCTGCTTCACTGCCTTTGCTCTTTTTAGTTTCGGCTCGGGGAGCGCCCTCCGGCTACCACCTCCCGCTCGCTCCTGCCCATGCGCTGCTCCAGCCGCGCCTCGGTGAAGCTGGCCCAGGAGTACAGGCTCATGTATTCCCCGCGATAGGCGTTGACCGCCTGGGGATCGCCCTGCAAAAAGCGATATAAATCGCAATCCAGCTTTTCAGGCGCGATCCACATTTCGCCGCCCCGCATCTGCAGGATATCGGCGATGCCGTACTCGCTCAGCGTGGCGCGCAGGCTGCGGATGATCACGTCCATCTGCTTTTGCATGGAGCGGTCATAAGGCGCGTTTTCCCACAGGATGGCAAAGGCCGCCGCCCGCTTTACACTGGCCCCCTGCCGGTCCACCAGATAGGCCAGCAGCTCCTTGGATTTGGAGCGCTTGAAGGCTGCCTTCTGCCCGTTCACATACAGATCAAAGCCGCCGAAGGTCTGCACGGCGATGTGCGCGGGCGATTTCTGCGCCTGATGATGGGAGAGGGCGTAGGCCACCTCCCCGGCCAGGCGCTCCCGATCGATGGGCTTGAGCAGATAGCCCGATACGTGCATGCCGATGGCCTCCAGGGCGTACTGCGGATAGCCGGTCAAGAAGATGACCGCCGTATCGGGGTGCGTCTCGCGGATCACCTTGGCCAGCATCAGGCCGTTGATCCCGGGCATATTGATATCCAGCAGCGCCACGTCGGCGGTATGGGTTTCCAGCCATTTGATGGCCTCGGCGGCGCTCTGGAAGCCCTGCACGTCGTTGATCCCGGGCAGCTCCCGGCACATGGAGACGGCCAGCTGCAGGATCAGCGCCTCGTCGTCCACACAAAGGATGGTCATGGGGTTTCCTCCTCCCCGGACAGGCGGATGGTAACGGTGGCGCCCTGCCC
>CADAHU010000001.1:32434-65546 GCA_902787835.1 uncultured Eubacteriales bacterium | reverse complement strand
GGCTGCAAACGGCAAGCCTTTGCCGGTGTGATGGAATTGGCAGACGTAGTGGACTCAAAATCCACCGCCAGCGATGGCGTGCCGGTTCGAGTCCGGCCACCGGCACCAGTATCCCGTCTGTGGTTTATCCCCAGACGGGAATCTTATTTTTGTCTCCCGCCGCAAGGTAAAACGACCATGTACGAGGTATTTATGCGCCGACTGATCGCTCTTCTTCTGCTGCTCTGCTCCCTGGCCTGCCTTTCCCCCGTCCTGGCGGAGGAGGCTGCCGAACCGGTGGAGATCCTGCTCTCCCTGGCCGGTGACTGCACCATTGGCGCCAATGAGCGGGATCACAGCATGGAGGAATCCTACATCGGCGTAATGGCGGCCCACGGCAACGATTTTACCTATCCCCTGCTGAACGCCCAGCCCTGGTTTGCCAACGATGATTTTACGCTGGTCAACCTGGAGGGCATCATCAGCGATAAGGCGCGCTACCGCAACGAAAGCCTGTACCTGAACTTCCGCGGCCCGGCCAGCTATGTGAACGTGCTGACCCAGGGCAGCGTGGAGGGCGTAAGCCAGAGCAACAACCATGCCCTAGATTACGGCAAGGAGGGCCTGGAGGACTGCCAGCGGGTGCTGACGGACGCCGGCGTGCTGTGGGCGTACAACAACAACTATTTTACCTTTGAGCGCAAGGGCGTCAAGTTTGCCGTTTTCTCCTTCCGCCGCTATTATATGGAGGTCTACTATCAGTGGCTGGAGGAAGCCATTCCCCGGGTCAAAAACGAGGAGGGCGTGGATTTTGTGATCGTCTGCCTGCATCACGGCGAGGAGTACGAGGCCAAGCACAACGATCACGACCAGACGCGCTTTGCCCATCATGCCATTGACCACGGGGCCGACCTGGTGGTGGGCACCCATCCCCATGTGCTGCAGGGCATCGAGGTGTACAAGAACCGCCTGATCATGTACAGCCTGGGCAACTTCACCTTCGGCGGCAACAACCGGCCCAGCGCGGCCTCCATCCCCACCGCGGTGATGCAGGTCAAACTGGCCTTCGATAAGACCAATCTGCAGAGCACCCAGCTGACCATCATCCCCTTCCATGCCACCGGCACGCAGCCCTACAGCAACTACCAGCCCGTCCCTGTGACCGGGGCGGCGGCGCAGCAGGTCATGGATATCATCCAAAGCGATACCCCCTTCCCGCTCAGGCCCTACGTAGAAGGCGTCGGCGCGGTGCAGGATATCATATATGCCCAATAAAAGGAGTGAAAAAACATGGTAAAGGTAAACATTATTTCCGGTTTTCTGGGCGCGGGCAAAACCACGCTGATCAAAAAGCTGATCGCGGGCGCCATGCAGGGTGAAAAGGTGATCCTGCTGGAGAACGAATACGGCGAAGTGGGCGTGGACGGCGGCTTCATGAAGGACGCCGGCATCACCGTGACCGAGCTTAACAGCGGCTGCATCTGCTGCACCCTGGCCGGAGATTTCCAGAAGGCCATTGACGAGCTGATCGATACCTATCATCCCGAGCGCCTGATCGTGGAGCCCACGGGCGTGGGCAAGCTCAGCGATATCCGCCGCGCCGTAGAGGAGGCAAAGGAGCACCATCCGGAGCTGACCATCGCCGGCTGCGCCACCGTGGTGGACGCCGGCCGCAGCCGCATCTATATGAAGAACTTTGGCGAGTTCTTTATCGATCAGATCAAGAGCGCCGAGACCATCGTATTCAGCCGCACCCAGCTGCTGCCCACCGAGCGCGTGGAAAAGAGCCGCGCCCTGGTTGCCGAGCAGAACCCCGAAGCCCGCATCATCACCACTCCCTGGGATGACCTGGACGCCAAGATGATGCTGGAAACCATCGAGAATCCCGCCAAGCTGCTCACCCTGGCCGATCTGCCCGAGGATGAGGACGAAGACGAGCACGAGCATCACCATCATCATGACCACGATCATGAGGAGCATGAGCACGAGCATCATCACCATGATCATGACGATCACGATGAGGATGAGCATGAACACCACCATCATGATCATGACGATCACGATGAGGACGAGCACGAGCATCATCATCATGATCATGAGGAGCATCATGTGGACGAGCACGGCCACTGCTCCTGCGGCCATGATCATCACGACCACGAGCATCATCATCACCATCATCACGGCCACGATGCCGACGAGGTGTTCGATAACATCGGCGTGGAGACGGCCAAGCGCTTTACCGAGGATGCGCTGCGCGCCGCGCTCAGTCAGCTGGGCGACGAGGAGGAATATGGCGCCATCCTGCGCGCCAAGGGCATCGTGCAGGCCGAGGATGGCCGCTGGATCCACTTCGATTACGTGCCCGGCGAAACCGAGATCCGCTACGGCAGCGCCGATTATACCGGCCGCCTGTGCGTGATCGGCACTCATATTGACGAAGCTGCCCTGCGTACCCTGTTTGGCGTGTAAGGAGAAAAATCATGCGTCCTGACGAAATCATCCCGATCTATATCGTCGCCGGCTTTCTGGACAGCGGCAAAACCACGCTGATCCACAACATGCTGGAGGACGAGGGCTTCTCCCGCGGTCAGAAAACGCTGCTGATCGTCTGCGAGGAAGGCAACGAAGAATACGACGAAGCCAAGCTTGCCAAGCAGAACGTGGCGCTGCATATGGTGGACGGCGAGGAGGAGATGACCCCCAGCCTGTTTGTGGAGCTGGACAAGCAGTTCAAGCCCGAGCGCGTCATCATGGAATACAACAACGTATTCAAATTCGCCAAGCTGAACACCATGCAGCTGCCCCGTCGTTGGGAGCTGGTGCAGGTGATCACCATGGTGGACGCCACCACCTACGAGCTGCAGATGAACAACATGCGCCAGCTGATGACCGATCCCATGCAGAACAGCGATCTGATCCTGTTCAACCGCGTAGAGGAGGGCATGCCCATCAGCACCTGGCGCAAGCAGCTGCGGGCCATGAACGCCAGCACCACCATCCTGTTTGAGTTCACTGACGGCCACAGCGACGACGGCGTATCCGATGAGGATCTGCCCTACGATATGAAGGCCGATGTGATCGATATCACCGACGAGCAGTTCGGCATCTTCTATCTGGACGCCATGGATCACCCCAAGCGCTATGACGACAAGGTGGTGCGCATCAAGGGGCAGGTATTTGCCGATCCCGGCGTGCCCAAGGGGTTCTTTGGCTTTGGCCGCCTGGCCATGACCTGCTGCGCCAACGATATCCAGCCCATCACCCTGCTGTGCCGCGGCGATATGCGCCCCAGCAAGTCCAAATGGTATACCCTGACCGCCAAGGCCCAGTGCGTATACAACAAAGCCCAGGATCATGATATGGTGGCCCTGATGCAGATGGACGCCACCGTGGCGGACAAGCCCAAGGAGCAGTACGTCACCTTTACCTGATTCTTTGCGCAACAATTTACAGCCCTTTCCTTTGCGGAAGGGGCTGCTTTTTTTATGTTTGGCTGATACTTTATGACGGCGGCGGAAGGACCGTTATTCGGATGCGTCAAGCAAGATCGCAAATTGATCCGCCGGCAGGATCCGCTTCAGCGCATCCATCGCGGCCGCATATTCATTCCTGTAATGTGAAAAGGTATCGGCTTTTTGCAGCTTGAAGCCCAGGGATACATACAGCAGGATCGCCTTCCAGCTCCAGAGCTGCGTATGGATATAAACCGGAAGCCCGCTCAGTTCATAAAATCTGTTCATCACCGCAAGGCACAGCGCTTTTCCAAGCCCTCTGCCCTGATGCCCTTCCTCCACAACCAGCCAGTGCAGGGAGGAAACGGAGGTATCTGCACGCTTATCCTGCCAGGCAATAACAGAACCTATGATCCTGTTTTCTGCGTTTTTCAGGAATAAGATATTGTCCTGCAAATCTGCATTTTTCAAATAGGTCGCAATAAAATACTGTTCCGCTTCATGAACAGACGCAAAATCCCCAATCGAATGCTCCAGCTCCGCCCATGCGCGCTCATCGCCCGGCTGATAGAAAGCAATGGCATAGCCCTCTGGCAGCACGGCCTCCCTGGGGCTGTATGCATCGCACCGCAGGATCGTATTATAAAACGGTATGGTTCTATCCAGCACCGCGTTTCACCTCCCTGTCAAATTCCGTTCGGCCAGATCACAGATAATCGCCGATGCTACCCAGCAGCTTACCCAGGCTATGATATTTGCCGGAATAGATCACCGGATCGAGCACCGTCAGATCCACGTCAAACGGATCCACGCATGTTAGCCGTTCATCCATCTGGATATTCCGGATCGGACAGAAGAACGTGATGGAATCCCCCGTTTCCACCTGTCTGGATACTTCACATTCATATACCCAGCGGCTCTGCTCCAGCACCGGCACATCCAGTGCCTCGCCCCGGCTGACAGCGTACTCCATTTGATCCTTTTTTCCCTTCCACGCATGATGGGCGCCAAAATAATCCATCAGCGGGAGCATATCCGTGCTGACAAGGTTGGCGCTGAACATCCCTGTGCGCAGCACGTTCTGCTTTGTAGCCTTTGACCCGGACATGCTGATGACCAGCAGATAGCCGTCGCCTTGCTCATGGGTAACGCTGATCCAGGTGATCGGGGCAAAATTGGCCGAGCCGTCCGCATTCTTGGTTCCGATAATAAACGCAGGCTGCACGCACATGGAATAAATGGGTTCAACGGATCTCCGGCGGGGCTTGTCCATAGGATCATCCTCCATGGGATTTTCAATCAAAAAAAGTATAGCATAAGCAATCCTGCCGCGCAACCCATGGATGCGGCGCATTTCTTGTGGTTTGCCATATGAACAATACAAAATAAATACAGCCATTCCGCTGATTCTATGGTATACTTTATTTGTCTAAAGCGTTAAAGCGCTAAAGCAAAGGAGAAATCTGCGCCATGCATCGCTGTGTATCGCCCCGTTACGCTTCCGGCTACGCGCCCTATCCGGGCTGCGCGGCTGCTTTGTAACGGCTGAAGCAAAGCGACAAGCGCGCATACCAAACCGCAGCCAATGGCTGCGGTATTTTATGAAGGAGGATTTTCCATGCCCATTACCGATCTGCTTCGGAGGAACGCCCAGGAGCACGGCGACGAGGTCGCCCTGGTGGAAATCAACCCGGAACACGCCGGCCAGCGGCGTGTCACCTGGAAGGAATATGAGCTGATCGAGCCCTCCAACGCCCCCACCTATCGCCGGGAGATCACCTGGAAGGCCTTTGACGTGCACGCCAACCGGTTTGCCAATCTTTTGCTGCAGCGCGGCTTCGGCAAGGGCAAAAAGGTGGCCATCCTGCTGATGAACTGCCTGGAATGGCTGCCGGTATACTTTGGCATCCTCAAGGCCGGGGCGCTGGCCGTGCCACTCAACTTCCGCTACACGGCGGATGAAATCAAGTATTGCCTGCAGCTGGCGGAGGTGGACGCTCTGGTGTTCGGCCCGGAATTCATCGGCCGCATCGAGGAGCTGGCGGAAAGCAATGACGATCTGCCCGCGCTGTTCTACCTGAACGGCACCTGCCCCACCTTTGCCGAGAGCTATTTTGCGCTGACGGCGGCCATGCCGGAGACCGATCCCATGATCCCGCTGACCGAGCAGGACAACGCGGCCATCTACTTCTCCTCCGGCACCACGGGCTTCCCCAAGGCCATCCTGCACAATCACGAGAGCCTGAGCCACTCCTGTAAATGCGAGCAGAACCACCATGGCCAGACCCATGACGATGTGTTCCTGTGCATCCCGCCGCTGTACCATACCGGCGCAAAAATGCACTGGTTCGGCAGCCTGCTCTCCTGCTCCAAGGCGGTGCTGCTCAAGGGCAACAAGCCGCAGTACATCCTGCAGGCCGTCAGCGAGGAAAAATGCACCATCGTATGGCTGCTGGTGCCCTGGGCCCAGGATATTCTGGGCGCCATCGAGCGCGGCGAGGTAAAGCTCTCGGATTACCAGCTGGATCAGTGGCGGCTGATGCATATCGGCGCGCAGCCCGTTCCCCAGAGCCTGATCAAGCACTGGAAGCAGTATTTCCCCCATCACGCCTACGACACCAACTACGGCCTGAGCGAATCCATCGGCCCGGGCTGCGTGCATCTGGGCGTGGAGAACATCCACAAGGTGGGCGCCATCGGCAAGGCCGGCTATGGCTGGGAGACCAAAATCGTGGACGAAAATGGGCAGACCGTGCAGCGCGGCCAGGTGGGCGAGCTTTGCGTCAAGGGTCCCGGCGTCATGACCTGCTATTATAACGACCCCGCCGCCACCGCCGCCACGCTGAAGGACGGATGGCTTTTCACCGGCGATATGGCCCAGGAGGACGAGGACGGCTTCATCTTCCTGGTGGACCGCAAAAAGGACGTGATCATCACCGGCGGCGAGAACCTGTACCCCGTACAGATCGAGGACTTCCTGAGCACCAACGAGCATATCAAGGACGTGGCCGTCATCGGCCTGCCCGATAAGCGCCTGGGTGAGATCGCCGCCGCCATCATCGAGCTCAAGCCCGGCCATGCCTGCACCGAGGAGGAGATCAACGCCTTCTGCATGACCCTGCCCCGGTACAAGCGTCCCCGCCGCGTGATCTTTGCCAAGGTTCCCCGCAACCCCACCGGAAAAATAGAAAAGCCGGTGCTGCGCAAGATGTACGGCGGCGACCAGCTGGTGGAGGCGCAGAACCTGTCCTGATATCGGCATAAAAGAGCAGAAAATATATCAAAACACGAAAAAATGCTTGTATTTCCCTCTGTGTTATGATATACTATAACCTGCTGATTTCAAGGAGGTTTTTTACCATGAGCGCTATTCAGATCGTTTTGAACATTTGCCTGATCCTCACCTCTCTGGTGCTGATCATTTCCGTGTTGATGCAGAGCAGCGAATCCGATGGCATGGGCGCCATCTCCGGCAACAACGACAGCTACTTCGGCAAGGCCAAGAACGCCGCCATGGAAGCCAAGCTGGCCCTGGCCACCAAGATCTCCGCCGCTGTTTTTGTGGCGCTTTCCGTCGTCATGATGCTGGTGGGCTGATTCTTTCCATCAGCCAAGCCTAAATAAACAAAGGCCCGTGTAATTCGATCTTCACACGGGTCTTTTTCTCGTATTCAGCGCAAATATGTTTTAGCCCATTGCGTTGATTTTTTGTATATACTCAAAGCTTTTTTGCATGCAGTCAAAGGGCGAGGCGCCGTAGCAGTCGTCCTGCTCCACCAGGGCGTATTCGGTGACGCCGTTCCTCTGCAGCAGATCCAATATCCGCGCAAAATCCAGATTCCCCTGGCCCACCGCCGCCATGCGGATATCAAAGCCATGGATGGCGTAATCCTTCAGATGCACACAGGGGATCCGCTCCGCATGCTCGGCCAGCCATTGGCATACGTCGATCCCTGCGTAATGCAGCCAATAGGTATCCGCCGTTACGCCCATCCATTCCGCCGGGATCCCCGCCAGCAGGTGGTCCATCATGGTTTTTCCGTCGGGCATGCGCTCAAACTCGAAGGCGTGATTGTGGTACATCATCCGCATGCCCGCATTGTGGATCTTCTCCGCCGCGGGCGCAAAATCCTCGGCGAAATAGGGCAGGAAATCGACGTTGCGGTAGCGCTCGGGCATGGAGCCCAGCCCGATGTATTTGCAGCCGTACAGCAGGTGCTTTTCGATCAGCTCCCCGGTATGGTGCAGAAAATCCGCCTCCGGATTATGGGTCAGCACGATCTTGAGGCCGTTATCATCACAGATCGCCTTGATCCGCTTCGGCTCCATGGGGCCCAGCGCCGAAAGCTGTACGCAGGTATACCCCATCCCGCGCACCCGCGCCAGGGTGCGTCCAAAGTCCTTTTCATTCTGGCAAAAGGTTCGCAGCGTATATAATTGCGCGCCGATCTGCATATTCTTTTCTCCTTTATCAGTAGCTTCCCTCGGTGGAGATCGTCACGTCCTGTTCTTCCTTATGGCGGGAGGTTTTGCATTTTTCCATCAGCAGGTCATAGAACAGCTGCTCGTCGATGGGCAGCGTCACTTCCTTGCCCAGCCAGCCGGACAGATGCATGGCGTTGCTGAGCATCAGCCCGCGGATGCCCTCCCGACCATCGGCCACCAGGGGCTCGCCGCGCAGGATATGCCCCGCAAAGGCGTTCAGCACGGCGGGATGCTGGATGTTCTGGCAATCGGTCTCCACGCTGATGACCTTGTATTCCGGCTTTTTGAAGCCCTCCGGGCAGGTTTTGCACCACTCCCGCTCGTCCACCTCGTTGCGCCAGAAGGTCAGCTGGTTGTGCTCGCATACCAGCTTGCCCCGGGTGCCGGTGATCTCCAGCCGGTTGGTGCCCGGCGCGTCGCCGGTGGTGGTGACAAATACGCCTGTGGCCCCGTTTTCAAACTCCAGATAGGCCGTCACGTCATCCTCCACCTCAATATCGTGCCATTTGCCCTCATGGCAGTGGGCATGCACCTTCACCGGCAGGCCGCAGAGCCACTGCAGCAGATCCAGCTGATGAGGACACTGGTTGAGCAGCACGCCGCCGCCCTCGCCCGCCCAGGTGGCGCGCCACGCGCCGGAATCATAATAGAACTGGGTGCGGTACCAGTCGGTGATCAGCCAGCTCATGCGCTTCATTTGACCGAGCTCCCCGGCGTCGATCATCTCTTTCATCTTGCGGTATACGCAGTTGGTGCGCTGGTTGAACATCATGCCGAAGGTCAGGTCGGGATGCCGGTCGGCCTCCGCCATCATCTCCCGCACCTGCAGGGTATAGACGCCCGCGGGCTTTTCCACCATGACATGCAGCCCGTGCCGGAAGGCCGATATGGCCAGGGGCGGATGCTGATAATGGGGCACGGCGATCAGCACCGCATCGCACAGGCCGGAAGCGATCAGCTCCTCGCCCTCATTAAAAACAGCCGCGCCGGGCAGATTCTCCCGGATCCAGACCCGGCGGGATTCCCGGCGGTCCGCCGCCGCGGTGATCTCGATCTCCGGGCACATCTCCGCCAGGATATTCTGGCAGTGTCCCGTGCCCATGTTGCCCACGCCGATAACGCCCAAACGTACTTTTTTCATATTGATTTCTCCTTTACTGCCAGTCAAGCTCCCACAGGATGCCCTTGAGGGCGTCCAAAGCAATGCGCCACGCGGTCTCGCCGTCCATGCGCCATTTATCCTCCGCGCCGCCGTTTTCCAGGCCTCGGAAGCCGGTAAAATCGGTCAGGTGCGGCTCCAGGGACAGATAGCCCTGATACCCCGTATCCTTCAGCCGTCCCAGGATTTCGCGCACGCAGCCGTCTCCCCAGCCCGCCGGCGTCACCTGGCCGTTCTCCGCCCGGGCGTCCTTGATATGGATGTAGGCGATATAGGGCTTCAGCATGTCATAGGCCTCCAGCGTTTCCTGGCCGCACTGGATGAAGTTGGCAAAATCGAATACCGCCTTGAAATGCTCGCCGTAAAACCGCTGCATCAGCTGCAGGCACCGGGGCGCGATATCCCCATAGATGCCCTTTTCGTTTTCATGCAGCAGCACCACATCCTGCCGGGCGGCATACTCCACCATGCGCTCCATGCGCCGCATGACCTCGTCCCGATACTTTTCCGTCTGCCCCGCCGGCACGTAGAAGCTGAACATGCGGATGTTGCGGGTTCCAAACACCTTGCATAATTCAACCACGTTCTGGAACAGGGCAAAATGGGGTTCAAAATCCTCGGTGATGGGCTGCTTGCCGATGGGCGAGCCGATGGAGGATACATGCATCCCCCGCTCCTTCAGCTGCGCCTGCAGCGCTTCCGCCTCCCCGGGCGTATAGGATTGGATGCCGCGGCCGTTTACGCCGCGGATCTCGATGGCGTTCACGCCGGTCTGCCGCGCCACGGTCAGCTGTTTTTCAAAGGATGGATGGATCTCGTCCGCAAAGCCCGTCAGCTGGATGCTCATTTCTTTTTCCCTCCGCAAATAAAATCCTTATATTATTCCACACGCTCCTTTCATTTCCTGTCAGTACAGCGCAAAATATAAGAAAAAGCGGCAAGCTCCTTGATCGGGCGCATGCCGCAATGCTTTTTACAGGATGTATTTTCGCGCGTCCAGGGGCTGATGGAAAGCGCCCAGGTGCTCGCGCACGTAATCGGGGGTAATGTTCAGATACACGTCCGGCATCTCATCGCCGCCGGCGTTAAAGGAGATATCCTCCAGCAGCTCCTCAAACACCGCGTGCAGCCGCCGTGCGCCGATGTCCTCGCCGGTTTCGTTGGCCACAAAGGCGGCCTCGGCGATGTCCTTCAGCGCGTCCTCATCGAAGGTCAGATGCACCTTATCGGTTTCCAGCAGGGCGGCGTATTGCCGGGTCAGGGCGTTGTCGGGCTTGATCAGGATGTTGACAAAATCCTCCCGGGTCAGGGATTTAAGATCCACCCGCACGGGGAAACGGCCCTGCAGCTCGGGGATCAGATCGCTGATCTTGGCCACATGGAACGCGCCCGCGGCGATAAAGAGCATAAAATCGGTCTTGACCGGGCCGTATTTGGTGTTGACCGTGCTGCCCTCCACGATGGGCAGGATATCGCGCTGCACGCCCTCCCGGGATACGTCCGGCCCATGGCCGCCGCCATGGCCTGCCACCTTATCGATCTCATCCAGGAAGATGATGCCGTGCTGCTCGGCGCGGCGGACGGCCTCCTCCTGCACCGCGTCCTGGTCGATCAGCTTTTCCGCTTCTTCCTCCACCAGGATCTTGCGGGCGTCCTTGATCTTCATGCGGCGCTGCTTGGTGCGCTTGGGCATCAGGCCGCCCATCATATCCCCCAGGCTGATGGCGCTGCCGCCCACCTCCAGCTCGGGCGCTTTCTCGGAAACCTCGATCTCGATTTCCTTATCCTCCCATTCGCCGCGGCGCAGCTGCTCCCGCACCTCGTCCCGGCGGCTGCGCAGGCGGTCGCGCTCCTCATCGGAGATCTGGGGCTCGCTGTTGGCGTTCTGGGGCGCGAGCAGCATCTGGAAGGGGTTGTTGCTGGGCTTCTTGGGCGGATAGACGATCAGGTTCAGCAGCCGATCCTCCGCCAGCACCTCCGCCCGGGTACGCACCTTGGCCTCATGCTCATCCCGCACCATGCGCACGGCGTTCTCCACCAGGTCGCGGATGATGCTTTCCACATCGCGGCCCACATAGCCCACCTCAGTAAATTTGGTGGCCTCCACCTTGACGAACGGGGCCTGCACCAGCTTGGCCAGGCGGCGGGCGATCTCGGTTTTGCCCACGCCGGTGGGGCCGACCATCAGGATATTCTTGGGGAAGATCTCCTCCCGCATCTTTTCATCCACCCGGGCGCGGCGATAGCGGTTGCGCAGGGCAATGGCCACCGCGCGCTTGGCCTCCTCCTGGCCGATGATATACCTGTCCAGTTCCCGCACGATCTCGCGGGGTGTCAATTCTTTCATCATCAGACTTCCTCCACGATGATATGGTCATTGGTGAATACGCAGATGGAGGCCGCCACATGCAGCGCCTTCTCGGCGATCTCCGCGGCGGAAAGCTCGGTATTCTCCATCAGCGCGCGGGCAGCCGCCAGGGCGTAATTGCCGCCGGAGCCGATGGCGCAGATGCCGTCGTCCGGGTCGATGACCTCGCCGGTGCCCGATATGATCAGCATGTTCTCCTTATCGGCCACGATCATCATGGCCTGCAGCTGGCGCATGGCCTTATCAGAGCGCCAATCCTGCGCCAGGGAAACCGCCGCGCGCTCCAGGCTGCCGTTGCACTGGTTGAGCCGTTCCTCAAACCGCTCGCACAGGGAAAAGGCATCGGCCACGCTGCCCGCAAAGCCGGTGACCACCTTATCGTTATAGATGCGGCGCACCTTTTTTGCGCTGTTTTTAAAAATGGTGTTCTCCCCCATGGTGACCTGGCCGTCGCCCGCAATGGCGATCTTGCCATTGCGCTTGACCGCGCAGATCGTGGTACCCATCATAGCCATTTGTTTTCTCCTCCGTTATTCCAATATGAACTGTGTGATTTCGTTTACAGCCTCCGGCGACACGCGGCAGGGAAGCTCGTATTCCGCCACCGTCCCCCGCACGTCCTCCCCGGCATCCGGCGCCATCAGCAGGTGATTGAGATCCGGCAGATATACCAGCCGCACGGTGGAAGGCAGGTCGATTTGCCGCCAGGCCTCGTAGCCGTCCGCGTCCGTCACCTGAAAATCCTGGCCGCCGTTGAGGATCAGCGCCGGGACCTGGAGCGTCTGCAGAATTTCGCCGGTATCGTACTGCGCCATCTCCCAGAAATAATAGGCCGGCTGCCCAAACACCTGGCGGTTCAGCGCTTCCTCCTTCGTTCCGCTGAGAACGCTCTCCCACTCGCTGATCATGCCCTCCAGCTGCAGGCTGCCAATCCGTTTGATATCGTCCGGCAGCGCGTCCACAATCGCCTGGTTCTGGTGGATCACGATCTCGCCCAGCGTCCTTGGTGTCCCGGACAGCAGGATCACGCCGGCAAACAGCCCCGGATTCTCCGCGGCGATGCGCGGCGCGATGGAAGCCCCCAGCGAATGGCCCGCCAGGTAGATTCTGCCCGGATCAATGCGGTTATCCTCCAGCAGCAGCCTCGCCGCCGCCACCGCGTCCTCCATGGCTTCCTCGCGTACGGTGATGGCGCGCAGCTGCTCCGCCGTATAGCGCGCGCCGTAGGTCAGCGTACGCTTGTCAAAGCGCAGTACCGCGATGCCCCGCAAGGGCAATTCCTCCGCCAGGTCGCGGAACAGGTGGGTATTCCCCAATGCTTCATCCCGGTCGTTGGGGCCGGACCCGTGCAGCAGCACCACCGCGGGACAGGGCTGCGCGCGATCCGCCGGAAGCGTCAGCGCGCCCGGCAGCGGCGGCACGCCGATCGAAACCTCCTCCGAAACCGGCTCTCCCAGTGCCAGGCCCGGGATCATCAGCAGGACAATCAGCGCCAGGAAGCACAGGCTCCTGCCGCGCAGTTTTTTTATACTCTTTCCCAGATGATAAAGCAATGGTTATCGCCTCAACTGTCCAGTTTCGCGCTCAGATCCCGCACAATGCCGATTGCGCGATCGCTGATCAGCTCATACCGCTGGGCCTTGTTGCGCACGCGCTTTTCCAGGGGATCAATCAGGCCGAAGGTGATGTTCATGGGCTGAAAATCGGCGTTGGGGGTGGAAATGTAATGGGCCAGCGCACCAATGGCGGTGGCTGTGCCGAAATCCACCGGCTCCCGCCCGTTCAGCCGCGCGGCCAGCGCCAAGCCGGCCATGAGACCGCTGGCGGCGCTTTCCACATAGCCCTCCACCCCGGTCATCTGCCCGGCAAAGTACGTGCCGGGACGGCTGAGCATCTGATAGGTGCTGTCCAGCAGCCCGGGGCTGTGCAGGAAGGTGTTGCGGTGCATGACGCCATAGCGGGCAAACTCCGCGTTATCCAGGCCGGGGATCATGCCGAATACCCGCTTCTGCTCGCCGAATTTGAGCCGGGTCTGGAAGCCCACCAGGTTGTACATGCTGCCCGCGGCATCGTCCTGGCGCAGCTGCACAATGGCGTAGGCCTCCCTGCCCGTGCGGGGATCGGGCAGGCCCACGGGCTTCATGGGGCCGAAGGCCAGCACCATATGCCCGCGCCGGGCCATGGATTCCACCGGCATGCAGCCCTCGAACACCATATTCTCCTCAAAGCCGTGCACCGGCGCGGTCTCCGCAGTGAGCAGCGCCTCCACAAAGGCGTCGTACTGCTCTTTATCCATCGGGCAGTTCAGGTAATCGTCCCCGCGGCCATAGCGGGAGGCGCGGAAAACCTTGTTCATATCCAGCGATTCCGCCATCACGATGGGCGCGGCGGCATCGAAGAAATGCAGCGTGCTCATGCCGGGCAGGGCGGCAATGCTCTCCGCCAGCGCGTCGCTGGTCAGCGGCCCGGTGGCGATGATCACAGGCCCCTCGGGGATCCCGGTGATCTCCTCCTCCACCACGGTGACATGGGGATCGCCGCGCAGCGCTTCGGTGATATAACCGGAAAAGCACTCCCGATCCACCGCCAGCGCGCCGCCTGCAGGCACCCGCGCCTTGTCCGCCGCCCGCATCACCAGAGAATCCAGCTGGCGCATTTCCTCCTTGAGCAGGCCCACGGCGTTCTGCAGCCGGTCGGAGCGCAGGGAATTGCTGCACACCAGCTCCGCAAACAGCGGGCTTTTATGGGCCGGGCTCATGTGCTTCGGCTTCATCTCGTACAGGGTCACATCAACGCCGCGCTTGGCCAGCTGCCAGGCCGCCTCGCTGCCCGCCAGGCCCGCGCCGATCACAGCCGCCCTCATTCCGCATCCTCCGGGGCGGCCTTGACCTCCACGCGATGGCGGCATTTCTCGTTGGCGCAAAGGTGCCACTGCTCGCCCTTGCTGTTGCGCTTCAAGGTCATATAGCTGCCGCACTTGGGGCAGCGGTCATCCACCGGCATATCCCAGCTGACAAAATCGCACTCCGGGAAATGCTCGCAGCCGTAGAAACGGCGGTTTTTGCGGCTGGTCTTTTCCAGCAGGCGGCCGCCGCACTTGGGGCACTTGGCGTCAATGTAGTTGAGCACCGGCAGGGTATTGCGGCAGTCGGGGAAGTTGGGGCAGGCCAGGAATTTGCCGTAGCGGCCCACGCGGTAAACCATGTTGGCCCCGCATTTTTCGCAGATCACATCGCTGGGCTCGTCGCGCACCTCGATCTTCTCAATGGAAGTTTCGGCCTTCTCCAGGGTTTCCTTGAAGGGCGGATAGAAGTCGCGCAGCACCTGCTTCCATTCCACGTTGCCCGATTCGATGGCGTCCAGCTTGTCCTCCATCTGGGCGGTGAACTCCGTATCCACGATATCGCCGAAATACTGGGTCATAACGCCGGTGACCATGCGGCCCAGCTCGGTGGCGAACAGCCGCTTGTTCTCCCGGGTCACATAGCCGCGGGCGATGATGGTGGTGATGGTGGGCGCGTAGGTGGAGGGGCGGCCGATGCCCTTTTCATCCAGCATGCGCACCAGGGAGGCCTCGGTATACCGGGCCGGGGGCTGGGTAAAATGCTGATCGCTGTCGATGCTCTGGATGGTGACGGGGTCCCCCGCCTTCATCTGGGGCAGCACGGTTTCGTTCTCCTCCGCGGCCTCGTCGCTGCCCTCCTCGTAGAGGGTGGTAAAGCCGGCAAAGCGCTTGCGCTCGCCGTAGAAGCGCAGGCCAACGCCGTCCCCGGTGATCTCCATGCTCATGGTATCGTACATGGCGTTGCTCATCTGGCTGGCCACAAAGCGGGAATAGATCAGCCGATAGAGCTGGAACTGCTCCTTGGTCAGCGAGCCCTTGATGCTGTCCGGCGTGCGGCTGGCATCGGTGGGGCGGATGGCTTCGTGGGCGTCCTGGGCGTTGCTGCGGCCCTTGTATACGTTGGGCTCCTCGGGCAGATAGGCTGCGCCGTAGGCCTCGCCGATATAGGCGCGCACGTCGCTGAGCGCCTCATCGCTGACGCGCACGGAGTCGGTACGGATATAGGTGACCAGGCCCTGCATGCCCTCGTTTTCCAGCTCGATGCCCTCGTAGAGCTGCTGCACCACCTGCATGGTTTTCTGGGTGGTGAAGCTCAGCTTGCGGCCCGCCTCCTGCTGCAAAGAGGAGGTGGTAAAGGGCGGCGCGGGCTGCTTTTTCTTTTCGCCGGTCTTGACCTCCCGGACGGTAAAGGAAGCCTGCTCCACCCGCTTCCGGGCGGCCAGCATCTCCTGCTCGTTGCCCATAACGGCCTTCTGTCCGTCCAGCGTCACCAGCCGCGCCTTAAAGGTGTTCTTGCGGGTGCGCGCGCCGGGTAGCACCGCATGGGCGGTGATATCCCAGTATTCCTCGGGGATAAAGGCTTCGATCTCCTGCTCCCGTTCCACCACCATGCGGGTGGCCACGCTCTGCACGCGGCCCGCGGAGAGGCCCTTTTTGATTTTTGCCCACAGCAGCGGGCTGATCTTATAGCCCACCAGGCGGTCCAGGGCGCGGCGCGCCTGCTGGGAATCCACCAGCCCCATATCGATGGTGCGGGGATGCTCGATGGCGTTCAGCACCGCCTTTTTGGTGATCTCGTGAAATTCGATGCGGCAGGGCGCGTTCAGATCCATATCCAGGGTATGCGCCAGATGCCAGGAGATCGCTTCGCCTTCCCGGTCCGGGTCGGTTGCCAGATAGATCTTGCTGGCGGCCTTGGCCTCCTTGCGGATCTTGGCCAGGATCTTGCCCCGGCCGTGGATGGTGATATATTTCAGTTCAAAATCATGATCGGGATCCACGCCCAGCTGCGATTTGGGCAAATCGCGGACGTGCCCCTGGGAGGCCTCCACTTTATATCCCTTGCCCAGGAATTTGGCGATGGTCCGCGCCTTGGCGGGAGATTCCACAATCACAAGCTTTGTTGCTGCCACGTTTACTGTTCCTCCGATAAATTATTGTTTTAATGCGTATATCCGTCCGGCCCGGGGTTCCACCAGGCCGTCCAGCTCCATGAGCGTCAGCTCAGCGGATAGCTCTTCTGTTGAAATGCCGGTCTCCTCCGCCAGCTCCTCAAACCGGCGGGGCTCCTCCAGCATCAGTTCGGCGATCCTGCGCCGGAACCCGCTGAGCCCCTTCAGCCTCTCCTCGGGCGAAGGGGCCTTTTCCGCGCGCTCCTGCCGGGGCGTCCAGCCCATATCCTCCAGTATATCCTGGGCACAGGTGCATATTCTCGCCCCATCCCGCAAAAGCGCCAGCGGGGCGGCGCTGCCCGGCGCGTCCACCTGTCCCGGCAGGGCGAACACCTCCCGCCCCTGCTCCGCCGCGCAGCCCGCCGTGATCATGGTGCCGCTCTGGGCATGCCCCTCGATCAGCAGGGTGGCGGCGCAGATGCCGCTGATAATGCGGTTGCGGATGGGAAAACGGAAGGCCCGCGGCTCCGCGCCGAAGGGAAACTCGGTGATCACAGCGCCGCCGGCATCGATGATGCGCCGGGCCAGATCGCCGTTCTCCTCGGGATAGACGCTGTCGATGCCGTTGCCCAGCACCGCCACCGTGCGCCCTCCGCCGGCCAGAGCGCCTTCGTGCGCCGCCGTATCAATGCCCCGGGCCAAGCCGCTGACCACGGTAACGCCGGCCTGGGCCAGCCCCTTGGCGATATTGAACGCCTGGGTGCGGCCGTAGCGCGTATCCCGGCGGGAGCCCACAACGGCCACGCTCTTTTCATCGGCGGCCGGCGTGCCCCGCAGGAACAGCGCGTGAGGCGGATCGGCGATCTCCCGGAGCAGCGCCGGATAATCACCGTCCTCCGGGTAGCACATCCGCGCGCCGCAGTCCTCCAGGCGCTGGATCAGCTGCCGCGCGCCCTTCCGGCGGATCTCCCGGAGCTCCCGCGCGGCTTTTTCCCCGGCGATCTCCTCCACGCCCGCGTCCATGCGCGTAAGCACCGCCTCCGCCGTTCCGTAGGCGTCCAGCAGCGCGCGCTGCTGCCTCCAGGTCAGCGAAGGGGCGCACTGCAGCGCCAGCCGATACACCTGCTCGTGGGTATATGCGCGCATAAACACTCCCATCCATACGGTTTCATTATGAAAATGAACGAGTTTTTCTTAAAGAAAACGCATTCAGATTCCTCGCACATGTTAGCATACTTTCTTTTTTAATGCAAGCCTCCGAAAAAAACTTCTGCAAAAAAAGAAGGGCGTCAAAGCCCTTGCTTTATCCCAGCGCCTCGCGGATCCTGCGCAGCGCCTCCTGGGTATTCTCCTCGGTATTGAAGGCAGTCAGGCGAAAATACCCGCTGCCGCTGGGGCCGAAGCCCTCCCCCGGCGTGCCCGCCACCTGGGCGCGCTCCAGAAGGAAGCTGAAAAACTCCCAGCCGCTCATGCCCTTGGGCGTTTCCACCCAAACGTAGGGCGCGTCCACGCCGCCGTAGGAGGTGAGCCCCACGCCGCGCAGGGTATTGCGGATGATGCGGGCGTTGTTCATATAATAGTCGATGTTGTCCCGCCAGGCGCGGCTGCCCTCCGGGGTGAACACCGCCTCCGCCGCCCGCTGCACAGGGTAGGATACGCCGTTGCTCTTAGCCGCCAGGCGGCGCCGCCACATCTTTTGCAGCGTGCCGCCGTACAGCGTGCGCGGCACCACCGTATAGCCGCAGCGCAGGCCGGTAAAGCCCGCCAGCTTGGAAAAGGAGCCGCACTCGATGGCGCACTCCCGGGCGCCCTCGCATTCATAAATGCTGCGCGGCACATCGGCGGAGCTGACAAAGGCGCTGTACGCCGCGTCAAAAAAGATCAGCGCGCCGTTTTCCCGCGCCCAGTCCACATAGTGCTGCAGATCCTTTAACGGCAGCGCCACGCCGGTGGGGTTGTTGGGGAAGCACAGGTATACGGCGTCCACATCGTGGCTGGGCAGCGGCGGCACAAAGCCGTTTTCCTTCAGGCAGGGCAGATACTCGATATCGGACCATACCCCGTCCCGGAATTTGCCCGCGCGGCCCGCCATGGCGTTGGTATCCACATAAACCGGATAGACCGGATCGGTCACGGCGATGCGCGCCTCCGCCGAAAGCAGCTCCTGCAGAGCGGCGGTATCGGTTTTCGCCCCGTCGGAGATGAACACCTCATCGGTGCCCAGGGTAACGCCCCGAGGCTCGTAAAGGTTTTTGCAGATGGCGCGCAGCAAAAAATCGTACCCCTGCTCCGGGCCGTAGCCGCGGAAGCCCTCGGGCGTGCTCATTTCCAGGGCCGCCTTTGCCAGCGCCTCCGTGATCACCGCGGGCAGGGGCCGCGTCACATCGCCGATGCCCAGGCTGATGACCCGGCGGCCGGGATGTTTTTTTTCATAGTCGTTGATCCGAGCGGAAATCTCCCGGAACAGATACCCGGACGGCATGGACGCCAGATGCGGATTCAGCGCAGGCATGGGTCTTGTTCCTCCATTGGATCAGAGCTGGAGCCATTCGCCGTCAAAGACGAATTCCGCCGGCCCGGTCTGGTAAACATGGTTATCGTCCGCGTTCCAATACAGCTCCAGATTGCCGCCGGGCAGCTTCATCTGGATGCGGCGGTCGCAGTTGCCGCACAGCACGCCGGCCACCAGCGCAGCGCAGGCCCCGGTGCCGCAGGCCATGGTCTCCCCCGTGCCGCGCTCCCAAACGCGCATCTGCAGGATCTTCCGGTCGATCACGCGCACAAACTCCACATTGGTGCGGCGCGGAAACAGCGGGTGATGCTCAAACATCGGGCCCAGGGAGGCCAGATCCAGCACCTCGGGATCGCGGACAAACACCACGCAATGGGGATTGCCCATGCTGACGCAGGTGATGAACCACATTTGCCCCAGCACCTGGATGCGGTGGCGCAGCACGATCTGCCCGGGCAGATCCACCGGGATCAGCCGCGGCTCCAGCACCGGCGTGCCCATATCCACGGTGACGGAGCGAACCTTGCCGCCTTCCGCCTGCAGGGAAAGATGGCGGATGCCGCTGCCCGTGTGCAGATCGATCTCGGTTTCCGTTGTCAGGCCGCGCTCGTAAAGATATTTTCCGATGCAGCGGGAGGCGTTGCCGCACATCTCGGCCTCGCTGCCGTCCTTATTGAAGATCCGCATGGAGAAGGGCAGGTTCTCGGCGGGCTCCAGCAGCACGATGCCGTCTGCGCCCACGCCCACATGCTCCCGGCACATCTCCACGGCAAGACGCGAAGGATCGGACACGTATTCATCGAAGCAATTGATAAACAGATAATCATTGCCAATCCCGTGCATCTTGGTAAATCGCATTTCGGTCTCCCCTTTATCCGATTTCGGTTTATTGTGCGCCGCAAACGGGCTTTACATACGCTCCGGCGCTTCCATGCCGATGAGGTACAGCCCGGTTTTGATCACGCGGCGCACCGCATCGGTGAGCTGCATCCGGGCCGCCTGAGCGCTCTGCTCGCCCTCCAGGATGCGGTGCTCGTAATAATACTTATTGTATGCCTTGGCCAGCTCGGTGACAGCGCGGGTGACCATAAAGGGCTCGTTGGTGCGGCAGGCGGCGCGCACATCCTCCGGGAAGCGGGCCAGCAGCCGCAGCACGGCCTGGGCTTCGTCATCCTGCAGGGCGCTGTAATCGGGCGCGGCGTCCATATCGCCGGCCTTGCGCATCACCGAGCAGCAGCGGGCGAAGGTATACTGCACATAGGGGCCGGTCTCACCGTCAAAGTTCAGCGCCCGATCCCACCAGAAATCGATATCCTTGATGCGGCTGTTCTGCAGATCGCTGTACACCACGGCGCCCACGCCCACCTGACGGGCCACCTCTTCTTTGTTTTCAAGGTTCGGGTTCTTTTGGTTGATCACATCCAGGGCCTTTTCCTGGGCGCGCTTGAGCAGCTCATCCAGATAGATGACATGGCCCGCGCGGGTGGAGAGCGACTGCCCCTCATAGCTGACCATGCCGAAGGCCACGTGCTCCAGCTGATCCTTGGCCCAGGGATAGCCCATCATTTCCACCACCTGGAAAAGCTGACGGAAATGCAGATCCTGCTGATAGGCCACCACATACAGGCATTTGTCAAAATGATAGGTGTTTTTGCGATAGAGCACCGCCGCCAGATCGCGGGTGGCGTACAGGGTGGCGCCGTCGCTCTTGACCACCAGGAAGGGCGGCATTTTGTATTCGTCCAGGTTGACCACCTGCGCGCCGTCCGATTCGGTCAGCAGGCCCTTGTCCCGCAGCTCCTGCACCACAGCGCCGGTTTTATCGTGATAGAAGCTCTCGCCCGCATAGCTGTCAAACCGCACGCCCAGCAGATCGTACACCTTCATGGCATCCTTGAGCGTGACCTCTTTGAACCAGTTGAAGATCGCCAGCGCCTCTTCATCGCCGTCCTCGATCTTCTTGAACCAAGCACGGCCCTCGTCCTCCAGCTCGGGATGCTCCTTGGCCTCCTCATGGAAGCGGACGTACAGGCGGGTCATCTCGTCCACGCCGCCTTTTTCCACCTCTTCCTTATTGCCCCAGCGCTTGTAGGCGCAGATCATTTTGCCAAACTGCGTGCCCCAATCGCCCAGGTGGTTGATGGATACCGTCTTCCAGCCCAGAAAATCATAGATGCGGCGCAGGCTGTTGCCGATCATGGTGGTGCTCAGGTGGCCGATATGGAAGCGCTTGGCAATGTTGATGCTGCTGTAATCCATGCAGACGGTCTTGCCCGCGCCCTCCTGGCTGCTGCCCCACTTTTCGGGATCCGCCATGACCTTTTGCAGGGTATCCCGGGCAAAGTTCTCCCGGTTCAGGAAGAAATTGAGGTAGCCGTTTACGTTTTCCGCCCGGCAGAGCTCCGGCGCGTCGATGGCGGCGCAGAGCTTCTGGGCGATCATGGGCGGGCCCATGCGCAGCGCCTTGGAAAGGCGGAAGCAGGGAAAGGCAAAATCACCCATTTTACTGTCCGGCGGCACCTCCAGCAGCGCCTCATACGCTATGCCCGTTTCCACGCCGGGAAACGCCGCCTTCACCGCATTCTCCACAACCTGAGCGATCATGCCCTTGATTTCCATCAGAAAGCCCTCCATAAAAAATAGGTTATCAAAAATTGTATCACAAATGTTTTTTTTTGACAATGTTCCCCATGGGATGCTTGCGTATTTTTTCTTTCATGCAGGCGGTGGAAAAATACGCCCGGGCGTGCTATAATAGCGGCGATATCTGCATTTGAGGAGGCGGCCTATGCCAATCATTGCCGTGACCCCCAGCTGGGACAACGCCACCCGCCGCATGTTTGTAAACCAGGATTATATCATTTCCGTACTGGATGCCGGCGGCACGCCGCTGGTGCTGCCGCCCATGGAGGATGAAGCCAGGCTTGTGGCCGCGCTGGACCGCTGCGACGGCCTGCTGCTCACCGGCGGCGACGATGTGAACCCCGCCTGCTACGGCGAGGAGGTTTTGCCCTGCTGCGGGGATCTGACCCCGGAGCGCGACCACGCGGAGCCCATCCTGATCCGCCGGGCGCTGGAAAAAGGCATGCCCATCCTGGGGATCTGCCGGGGCATCGAGATCCTGAACGTCACACTGGGCGGGGCCCTTTACCAGGATATCGCCCTGCAGTTTGGCGATACGCTGAAGCACCCCTGCTATGATATCCCGGCCTCCGACGCCCACGCCATGCATTACCTGCCCGGCACCCTGCTGCGCAGCGTGATCGGCCTGGACGAAAGCATGGTCAACAGCCGCCATCACCAGGCGGTCAAAAAGGTGGCCCCGGGCCTGAAGATCAGCGCCCAGGCCCCGGACGGGCTGGTGGAGGGCCTGGAGGCGGAGGACGGGCGGCCCATCATGTGCGTGCAGTGGCATCCGGAAAGCCTGCAGTGCCGCCTGCCGGAGCAGCTGCGGTTGTTTAAGTGGCTGGTGCGGGAGGCCTCCAAATGAGGATCGCCCTGCTCTCCGATCTGCATGGCAACCTGCCGGCCACGGAGGCGGTATTTGCCGATATCCGTCGCCGCGGAGCGGATACCATCTGGTGTCTGGGCGATCTGGTGGGCAAGGGGCCGTCCTCGGCGGAGACCTTTGATCTGGCCTGGCAAAACTGCGATATCATCCTGCGGGGCAACTGGGATGAGGGCGTCGCCCTGCGGCAGTTTTCCCCCAACGATCAGTTTTATTATGATCAGCTGGGCGAGGACCGCATGCACAGGCTGGACGCCCTGCCGCTGGAATATCATACCTGGCTGTCCGGGCGGTATGTGCGGCTGATCCACGGGCGGCCCACCATGCCGATGCTGCAGCCCACCTATGATGAAGAGGAGCAGCTCGGCTGGCTATTTGAACCGGATTTTGATACGGTGATCTACGGCGATATCCACCACACCGCCCTGCGGCCGCTGCATCGCAACCGCATCCTGTGCAGCCTGGGCAGCGTGGGCAACGGGCTGCGGGTGCCTATGGCGCAGTACGCGATGCTCACCTGCGCGCCCGGCAGGGAGAAAGCGGGCTTTGATATTCAATTTATCTATTTGCATTACGATGTGGAGCGCGCCGTGCGCGACGCGGAGAACGCCTGCGGCCTGCCCAAACGCGAAGCGTATATCCAGGAAATCCGTACGGGCGTATATGGCCGATCCACCCAGGGCGGCTAAAAGGACCCATACAAAAACCATCCACCAATGAAGCCGGTGGATGGTTTTTTAATATCGGTTCATCTTCAGGCATGTGTGTCACTCGAACCCCTCGTCCACCCGCTTGCCAAGCTTCAGCAGGCTCTCTATCACCCGATCCACATTGCCATCCTCCTTAAGCCAGGCGTTCATCGCCTCCTGGCTGGGGGCTTGGTGCATAAAGTGCATCACCAGGTGATCGTCGCCCGGAAGCCGGGCGCCCACTTCCAGGCAGACCTGTGTCTCCGGTTTATCCCCCTTACGCAGGCGGAGAAAGCCTTCGTTGCGCCCGTCCGGAAGAGAGAAGCTGTACTGATGCCGGAGGCCCTCTTCCCTCAGCTTTTTCATGGCATAGGACACCACCATTCTGAAATCGCATTCCGTCATGTGCGTTGCCTCCTTTCGTTTGATCCGCAATTGCAAGGTCCGATAGGTTCTTTTTCACGCCCGAATTATATCAGTCTATCATCTGTTAATTGCAAGTTTATTCCGGGCGAATTTACCGGGGCTGCAATCAGCATGGGTTTCAAATTCATAAATGAGCAAACATGCAAAAAAGGCCCCGGAAAGGGCCTTGTGTTAAAAAACACATTTCAGTATGTTAAAACATCAGTTTTCCTTTTTCCCCTTCCGTTTGACGATCAGCCGCACGATCAGGATCAGCGCCGCCAGGGCGATGAACCAGGGCAGCGCGGCCACCAGGAAGACTGCCAGGGCGCGCAGGACGCGCACCGCGGTTTCGCCGGAAGCGTGC
Source organism: uncultured Eubacteriales bacterium (assembly GCA_902787835.1). Classification (GTDB taxonomy): domain Bacteria; phylum Bacillota; class Clostridia; order Christensenellales; family Aristaeellaceae; genus SFMI01. Next base: position 41,666 of record CADAHU010000001.1, on the reverse strand, counting down.
AGGGCGTTTATCATCCGCTGGCCCAGGGAAAGATCGGTGGATTCCGCCGCGGTGGCGGTGCTGATCTCCTGCAGATCCACATAAACCCGGGAATTGCGGATGCTGCTGTCATAGCCCTGCAGCTGGCCGGTATAATAATCGATCCAGTACTGGGCGTCGCTGGCGGCGCTTTCAATTTCCACCAGGTCGCTCACCGATTCCGCCTGCTCCATCAGCTGGTTCAGCCGCTGCAGCTTGGCCCGTTGGGTAGCCAGACGGCCGTCGATATCGTAGTAGGAATCGGTCACGTCGTCCGCGCTCTCCGAGAAGGAGGCCAGCGAGCCGATCCCCTTGGCCGCTGCGATAAAATCATCCAGCCGCTCCGTGGGGATGCGCATGATAAAGGAAGCCCAGCGCAGCGCGCCGCTGCCGCCCTCGCCGGAGGTATTGCGGTTATCGATCCGGCCGCCGTACTGCGCCGCCAGGCCGCTGAGCGCCTCGTAATCCGTATCGTAGGCCCGGGTGCGCAGGCTCAGGCTGACGGTGCGGACGATCTTGCTCTCCCGGGCATCGCCCGCATCCGCCTTGGCCATGGACGTCGCTTTGCTGGCGCTGCTGGCCGTCGTATTGGTAAAGGTATAGCTTGCTGATTTCTCCCCAGCCGCTCCCCCCGCCAGCATGGGCGCCGCCATTTCAGCGGCGGAATCGTAGACCGCTTCCTCCTCGGCCATCTCCACTTCATAATCATCGGCGTATACCACCGGTTCGGCCGGCTCGGTTTCCCGGTTCGCCTTGATCGGCGCGGTGGCGCCCCAATCGTTGGTATAGGCGGCCAGGGTGCCGATGCCCACCACCAGCGCCGCGGCGATCCCCGCCAGGGCGCGCTTCCAGGGATAAGAATGCTTCTTTTCCATATGCTTCTCTGCCTCCGCGTGTATCGCGTATTTCCAGGAGGCGGTAAAGGTATCGGGCACAGCGGTGTCCGCTTCCATGGCGCGCATCTCCCGGCGCATGGCCAGGCGCATGGCGCAATCCGGGCACTGGGCGGCATGGCGTTCCGCCGCCTGCCGCTCCTCCGCCGTCCATTCCGTCTCCGGCTTTTCGAGAAGCAAATCAAATGCCGTACAGTTCATTCTTTTTGCCTCCCTTCATTTTCTTTGACGCTGGCGGACGGGTTTTGTTCCCAATGCAGCAAAATATTTTTAACCTTATCCCGGGCGCGGCTCAGGCGGCTTTTGACCGTGCCCTCGCCCATGCCGGTGATCTGAGCGATTTCCTGATAGGACAGCTGCTGAAAATCCCGCAGCGTCATCACGGCCCGCTGATCCGGGGGCAGCTGATCCATGGCCAGCTGGATCTGCCGCCGCAGGTCGTTGCGCTCCGCTGTTTCCGAAGGCCCGGCCATGCGGGTCTCCGCCGGATCGAAGCCGGTCTCCCGCAGCGCCTCCAGGGAGGTGTCGCCCTTCCTGCGGCGCAGAGCGTCCACGCAGGCGTTATAGGCGATACGGTACAGCCAGGTTTTGGCGTCCGCCTGGCCGCGGAAGCCGTCATAGGCCCGATACGCGCTGAGGATGGCCTCCTGGGCGCAGTCCTCGGCGTCCTGCCGGTTGCCCATCATGCGCAGGCACAGGGAATAGATCATGCGCTCGTGCCGCATGATCAGCGCCTCAAAGGGCTCCTTTTCCCGCCGCCGGTTGAAAATACTCACGGCCACGCCCCCTTTCCCCCTGTATTATAGCAGGTTTTTGCCGGATTGCCAGCCCTTCCCTTTGTAAATACTTTTCTGTTTGACAGAAAGGGGCGGAAATATTATACTGAAGTGAATCTGCAAAAGGGGGTTCTGTTTGCTATGCGATTTCTGCTGACCGGCGGCGCCGGTTTTATCGGTTCCCATACCTGCGTGGCCCTGCTGAGCGCCGGGCATGACGTGGTGGTGCTGGACAACTATTCCAACAGCAGCCCGGAGGCCCTGCGCCGGGTGGAGCGGATCACCGGCAAAAAGGTGAAGGCCTACGAGGGCGACTGCTGCAAGGCCCAGGACGTGAACCGCGTGCTGGAGAACGAGAAGATCGACGCCGCCGTGCATTTTGCCGGCTTCAAGGCGGTGGGCGAATCGGTGCACATCCCGCTGAACTACTATGAAAACAACATCAATTCCACCATTACCCTGTGCCGCTGTCTCAGCGCCCACGGCGTGAAGCGCATCGTCTTTTCCAGCTCCGCCACGGTATACGGCGCGGATAACCAGCCGCCCTATAAAGAGGATATGCGCGTAGGCGGCTGCACCAATCCCTATGGCTGGACCAAATATATGAACGAAGTGATCCTGCGCGATCTGCAGGTATCCGATCCGGAGTGGTCCGTGGTGCTGCTGCGGTACTTCAATCCCGTGGGCGCCCATGAGAGCGGCCTGATCGGCGAGGATCCCAGCGGCATCCCCAACAACCTGATGCCCTTTATCTGCCAGACCGCCGCCGGCGTGCGGGATATGCTGCACATCTTCGGCAACGATTATCCCACACCGGACGGCACCTGCGTGCGCGATTATCTGCACGTGATGGATCTGGCCGAGGGCCATGTGAAGGCGCTGGAATACGCCGTGGAGCACCAGGGCACCGAGGTGTTCAACCTGGGCACCGGCGAGGGCTACAGCGTGTATCAGGTGGTAAACGCCTTTGAGCGGGTCAACGGCCTGACGCTGAACAAGGAGGACGCGCCCCGCCGGGAGGGCGACCTGCCCGAGAGCTTTGCCGATGCCGGCAAGGCGGAAAAGATCCTGGGCTGGAAGGCCCGCCGCAGCCTGGAAGATATGTGCCGGGACGCCTGGCACTGGCAGAAGATGAACCCCCGCGGCTATCACGGCTGAGAGGATACTATGGATATCAAAACGCTCTCCCCCATTCTGGCTGCCTTCCGGGCGGAGGGAACGCCCGTCGCCGCCGAGGAGATGAAATCCGGCAACATCAACGCCACCTGGCGGGTGGATTATGAATGCCGCGGCGCGCGCAGCCGCTATATTCTGCAGCGGGTGAATACCTATGTATTCCGGGAGCCCGGGCGCATGATGGAAAACATCCGCGCGGTCACCGAGCACCTGTGCCGGGCCGTGGAGGCGCGCGGCGAGGATCCCGCCCGACGGGTGCTGCGCATGATCCCCACCCAGACGGGAGAAATGCTGTATACCGACGAAAAAGGCAGCGCCTGGCGCATGTACGTCTTTATAGACGACGCCTTCGCCTATGACGCCGTGGACGCGGCGGCCTTCCTGCAGGTGGGCCGGGGCTTCGGGCGATTCCAGCGGCTGCTGGCCGATTTTCCCGCGGAGCAGCTGTACGCCTCCATCCCCGATTTCCATAACACGCCCCAGCGCATCGCCCAGCTGGAAGCGGCCATCCGCGAGGATCGCGTCCATCGCGCGGCGGGCGTGCGGGAGGAGATCGATTTTCTCCTGTCCCGGCGGGAGGTGCTGTGCAGCGTGACGGGGCTGATCGACGCGGGTGCGCTGCCCCTGCGCGTCACCCATAACGACACCAAATCCAACAACGTGATGCTGGATCGAGCCACGGGCGAGGCGCTGTGCGTCATCGATCTGGATACGGTCATGCCGGGCTCGGTGCTCTATGATTACGGCGACGCCATCCGCTTCGGCGGCAATACGGCGGCGGAGGACGAGCCGGATACCGCCAAAATCTCCCTGGATATGGAGAAAACCGAGGCCTTTACCCGGGGCTTTATCGAGGAGACCAACGGCTTCCTTCTGGAAAACGAGCTGCGCCGTCTGCCCCTGGGCATTCAGGTGATGACCGGCGAATTGGCCCTGCGCTTCCTGACCGATTACCTGAACGGCGACGTATACTTCAAGACCCTGTACCCTGAGCACAATCTGGTCCGCACCCGGGCGCAGATGGCGCTGCTCAAGGATGTGGAGCGGCGCGAAAGCGACCTTGCGCAGATGATCGAAGCCCTGCTTCGTTCCTGATTTCTCTTTGCCGGAACAGCCTTTGCTGCTCCGGTTTTTATTTGAAAGCGCATGTGGATGCTATTAAATCGTAACAAAAATGTAATGTATTTCCCTTTTCATTTTTATTCTATTTTGTTATAATGGGTGTACACCGAAAGAATGGTGTATATGCTCTGCGCCTATAGGCGCGAAATACCGTAAGGAGGAACTTGACTATGAAGAAATTCGTTGCTCTTCTCCTGGCTGCTATGATGGTGCTGTCCGTTGTGGCCGTTGCTTCCGCCGAGGATATGCGCGTGGCCATGATCACCGACTACGGCGATATCACCGACCAGTCCTTCAACCAGACCACCTACGAAGCCGCCAAGGCCTGGTGCGAAGCCAACGGCGTGGACTTCACCTATTACAAGCCCGCCGGCGACAGCACTGCTGAGCGCGTTGCCATGGTGGAAAAGGCTGACGACGAAGGCTACAACGTCATCGTGATGCCCGGCTACGCCTTTGGCGGCACCATCGCCGAAGTGCAGGCTGATTATCCCGAAGTGAAGTTTGTTGCCCTGGACGTGAGCGCTGGCGATCTGGGCGAAGGCGTTGAGGTTGCCGAGAACGTGTACTGCGCTGTGTACCAGGAAGAGCTGTGCGGCTACATGGCCGGCTACGCTGCCGTGAAGCTGGGCTACACCCATCTGGGCTTCCTGGGCGGCATGGCCGTCCCCGCTGTGGTTCGCTATGGTTTCGGCTTCGTGCAGGGCGCCAACGCCGCCGCTGAGGAGCTGGGCATTGCCGATCAGGTGACCGTGGAGTATGTGTACGGCAACCAGTTCTATGGCGACGCCGACATCACCGCTTACATGGATAACTGGTATCAGAACCTGGGCGTGCAGGTCGTGTTCGCCTGCGGCGGCGGTATCTTCACCTCTGCCGGCGAGGCTGCTGCCAAGGTTTCCGGCGCCAAGGTTATCGGCGTGGACGTGGACCAGGCTGCTATCATCGATTCCGCTTATGGCGAAGGCATGACCGTGACCAGCGCCATGAAGGGCCTGGCTGCCACTGTTGACACCCTGCTGACCGGCATCAAGGCCGGCGAGTGGGCCAACTACGGCGGCAAGATCGACAATCTGGGCCTGGTGGGCAACGATCCCGCTGCCAACTATGTGCAGATCGCTCCTTCCACCCAGTTCTCCGACACCTTCACCACTGATGACTATGCCGCGCTGGTCGCCAAGATGTTCGCTGGTGACGTGACCGTCTCCAACGCCATCGACGCCATGCCCGCCACCACCATCACCGTGAACGATCTGGGTACCGTGAAGTAATTCACACCCTTCCGGGGATACCTTTTGGTATCCTCGGTTTTTGACAAAAGCCCCCGTTTTCCGCGGGGGTTTTTGTCAAAAAAGTGATCGCACTTTTTCTGATTACGCCACATGGGAGGTATGCACATTGGAGAACGAAAAAAGCAGACAGTCCGGTGAGCCATACGCCATCGAAATGCTGCACATCACCAAGCGTTTTCCCGGCATCATAGCCAACGACGACATCACCCTGCAGCTGCGCAAGGGAGAGATCCACGCCCTGCTGGGAGAGAACGGCGCGGGCAAATCCACGCTGATGAGCGTGCTCTTTGGCCTTTATCAGCCGGAGGAGGGCATCATTAAAAAGGACGGCAAGGAGGTCAAGATCAACGACCCCAACGACGCCAACGCCCTGGGCATCGGCATGGTGCACCAGCACTTTAAGCTGGTGGAATGCTTCACCGTGCTGGATAACATCATCCTGGGCGTGGAGCCTGTTGGCAAGGCCGGTATTCTGCATAAGGCCGAAGCCCGCAAGCGCGTGATCGAGCTCAGCGAAAAATACGGCCTGCAGGTGGATCCGGACGCCAAGATCAGCGATATCACCGTGGGCATGCAGCAGCGCACAGAGATCCTTAAAATGCTGTACCGCGATAACGAGATCCTGATCTTTGACGAGCCCACCGCCGTGCTGACGCCCCAGGAAATCGACGAGCTGATGCAGATCATGAAAAACCTGGCGGCAGAGGGCAAGAGCATCCTGTTTATCAGCCATAAGCTGGCGGAGATCATGGCGGTGGCCGATCGCTGCAGCGTGCTGCGCAAGGGCAAATATATCGGCACGGTCAACACCAAGGATGTGACCATGGCCGATCTTTCCGCCATGATGGTGGGCCGCAACGTCAACTTCCACGTGGAAAAGCAGCCCCAGCACCTGGGCGATGTGATCCTGAAGGTGGAAAACATGACCGTGGCCAGCCATGCGCACCACAACAACGCGGTCAAGAACGTATCCTTTGAGGTGCGCGCCGGCGAGATCGTATGCATCGCCGGCATCGACGGCAACGGCCAAACCGAGTTTGTATACGGCCTGACGGGCCTGGAGCCGCTGGTATCGGGCAAAATCGAGCTGATGGGTCAGGATATCACAAAAATGCCCATCCGCAAGCGCTCCACCATGGGCATGAGCCATATCCCGGAGGACCGCCACAAGCACGGCCTGGTGCTGGATTACAGCCTGGAGGACAACATCGTACTGCAGCGGTACTTTGAGGGCGAATTTACAAAAACCGGCTTCCTGCGCCGCAAAAACATCCGAGAATACGCCGAAAAGCTGATCGAGCAATACGATATCCGCTCCGGCCAGGGTCCCTTCACCCAATCCCGTTCCATGTCCGGCGGCAACCAGCAGAAGGCCATTATCGCCCGCGAGATCGACAAGGAGCCCAAGCTGCTGGTGGCCGTGCAGCCCACCCGCGGCCTGGATGTGGGCGCCATCGAGTACATCCATAAGCAGATCGTGGCCCAGCGCGACGCCGGCAAGGCCGTGCTGCTGGTCTCCCTGGAAATGGACGAGGTGCTGGACGTTTCCGACCGCATCCTGGTGATGTACGAGGGTGAAATCGTGGGCGAGCTGGATCCCAAGACCACCACCCCCGAGGAAATGGGCCTTTACATGGCCGGCGCCAAGCGGAAGGAGGCATAAGGCATGCAAAAGAATTCATTGCTCCGCAAGCCCGCAGTGCAGGCGCTGCTCACATCCCTGCTGTGCATCCTGCTGGGCCTGCTGGTGGGCTTCATCGCGCTGCTGATCATCAACCCCAGCGGCGCCACCGAGGCCATCGGCGATATCATCAAAAACTTTATGAACTACAGCAAGAGCGCCACCAGGCTCAAGAACATGGGCAACACCCTGGTAAAAACCGCGCCGCTGCTGATGTGCAGCCTGAGCGTGCTGTTTGCCTATAAGGTGGGCCTGTTCAACATCGGCGCGGCCGGACAGTACGTGGCCGGCGCGGGCGCGTGCATTTTCTGTGCCGTGGGCCTGGGCTGGCACTGGCTGCCCTGCATGCTGATGTCCATCCTGGCCGGCGCGCTGGTGGGCGCCATCTCCGGCGTATTGAAGGCCTACCGCAACGTGAACGAGGTCATCTCCTGCATCATGCTCAACTGGATCTCCCTGTACCTGGTCAACACCCTGCTGAGCAACGTTAAAAATCCCACCAGCCCCTACACCTATGAGATCAGCAAGCGGCTGGTGACGGTGGACGGCGTTTCCTCGGTGGAGACGCATACCGAGGCATTGCTGCCCCAGCTGGGCATCAACAGCCTGTTCAACAACAACAAGTATGTGGGCCTGGCCATTCCCCTGGCCATTCTGCTGGCTGTGAGCATCTGGGTGCTGCTGAACAAAACCAAGCTGGGCTACGAGCTGCGGGCGACGGGCCTGAACAAGCACGCGGCCAAATACTGCGGCATGCAGGACCGCGCCAACATCATCCTGACCATGGCCATCGCAGGCGGCCTGGCGGGCATCGGCGCTTCCATGCTGTACCTGACCGGCTTTGAGGAATGGTCGGTTACCCAGTCCTCCGTGCCCGGCATGGGCTTCAACGGCATTGCCGCCGCCTTCCTGGGCGGGCTCAATCCCCTGGGCGCCATCTTCTCCAGCTTCTTTATCCAGCATATCACCGATGGCGGCGCGCAGCTGAACAAGCAGGTGTACCCCGCCGAGATTTCCAGTCTGATCTCTTCCCTGATCATTTACTTCTGCGGCTTTGTGCTGTTCTTCAAGCTGTCGCTGACCAAATGGCTGGACAAACGCAATGAAAAAGCCGCCGCGAAGGGAGGCGCCGACAAATGATTCTGCTGATTCAGTACACCCTGGTATTCACATCGGTCCTGATGCTGGTGGCCCTGGGCGGCTGCTTCTCGGAGCACAGCGGCGTGATCAACATCGGCCTGGAAGGCATCATGGTGTTCGGCGCGCTGGGCGGCGCGCTGGTGATGAGCGCCATGCCTGCCGGCACTTCCGCTTTCATCATCATTGTGCTCTCCATCCTGGCCGCCATGGTCATGGGCATATTGTACTCCCTGCTGCTGGCGGTGGCAGCCATCAACTTCAAGGCCGATCAAACGCTGGTGGGCACTGCCATGAACCTGCTGGGCACCGCCGCCGCCACCGTTATCGTCAAGGCCCTGAACACCTCCGTCAACCCCAACAACCCCTCCTCCACCCTGCAGTATATCAATGCCAAAAAGGCTTTCCTGCTGGTGGATGGGTATGAGTTCAACTGGTTTATGCCGCTGGCGCTGTGCCTGCTGGTTCTGGCCTACGTGATCCTGTACAAGACCCGCTTTGGCCTGCGGCTGATGAGCTGCGGCGAGCATCCCCAGGCGGCGGCCTCCGTGGGCATCAACGTGTACAAGATGCGCTACGCGGGCGTGATGATCTCCGGCTTGTTGGGCGGCCTGGGCGGTTTGGTGTACATTACCGCCGGCGTGTCCGAATGGAAGTTTGAAAACGGCGTGGCCGGCTTCGGCTTCCTGGCCCTGGCTGTCATGATCTTCGGTGGCTGGAAGCCCTTCCGCATCGCGCTGGCCGCGCTGCTGTTCGGCTTCTTCCGCGCCCTGAGCAACGTGTATACCGGCTTTGATCTGCTGGCCCAGCTGAACCTGCCCAGCACGGTATACAACATGCTGCCCTACATCATCTCCCTGGTGGTGCTGGTGTTCTTCTCCAAGAACAGCGCCGCTCCCAAGGCCGAGGGTATCCCCTACGACCAGGGAAGCAGATAACCAACCCACACACAAAACAGGCTGTTCGTTGCGGACAGCCTGTTTTTATTGGCTTTCAAACTGGTTTTAGTCGATTTTGGACAGACAAATTGGGATTTGGCGGGGAGGGGGACGCTTCTCTTTTGAGTCAAAAGAGAAGCAGAAAACCTGCGTTTTCGCCGTAAATGCTGCGGGCTTTTCCGCCAACTGGCTTTAACGC
>CADAHU010000001.1:0-32397 GCA_902787835.1 uncultured Eubacteriales bacterium | reverse complement strand
CTTCGCTGGCCGCGCGGTGCGCAAAGCGCACCGCTGAACACAGAAAAAATCCAGCAAAACCGAGCAAGCTTGGTTTTGCTGGATTTTTTCTGTGTTCTGATTGTCCGGGAACTCGCTTGGCGACTTAAACCAAGCTGGCGGAAACGAGTTTGTTCTTCAATTCAAGTTAGTTCGCCCGTTAGGAGTCCAGAGGGCCGAAGGTCCTTTGGCGCAGGGCTCGAAGCGCCCGGAAAAGCATCCCTTGGGATGGTTTTCAGCTGAGAGCGGGCCGGAAGGCCCCGGACTGGGCGCGCGGAGCGCCCAGCGTTATCCCCGTCAAACCCCAATTTACAAATACCTTTATCCTATTAAACACCGGTATCAGCTTTCTCTCTCCTTCAGGATTTTTGCCACCGCGTCGGCCAGGGCGTTGATCTCCGCCTCGGTGGAATAGGGCCCCACGCTGGCGCGCACAGTGCCCTGGGTGCCAAGCCAGCGGTGCATGCAAGGCGCGCAGTGCAGCCCGCCGCGCAGGCAAAAGCCCAGCGCGTCCAGGCGGTCGGCAGCCTCCGCGCATTCCATGCCCGGCAGATTGAAGCTCAGCACGCCCACGTGCGGCGCATCGGCGCTGCCGTACACCGTTACGCCTGGCAGCGCAGCCAGCCGCTTCCGCAGCAAATTGATCAGATAGTTTTCATATTCCCGGATGGCGGAGCCGTTGGCCCTGGCAAAGCGCACGCCCTGGAGCAGCCCCGCAAGGACGGGCAGCTGCAATGTTCCGCTTTCCAGGCGGTCCGGCAGCATTTCCGGCTGATGCACGCTCTCGCTGGCTGAGCCTGTGCCACCCTCCCGCAGCGGGCGCAGCTCCACATGCTCCCCGAGGCAGAGCACGCCCGTCCCCATGGGCCCCAGCAACCCCTTATGCCCCGGCATTGCGATCATATCCGCGCCGATCCCGCGCAGATCCTCGATCCCCGCCGTTTGCGCGGCATCCAGCAGCACGGGCAGGCCAAAGCGGTGGGCAGCCGCAGTCAGCGCCCGCGCGTCCTGCAGGGTGCCGGTCACGTTGCTGGCGTGGGTCAGCACGCACAGGCTGGTGGCCGGCTGTACGGCCTCGTCGATCGCCTCGGGCGGAATGATCCCATCCGGCCCGGCCCGCAGCACGCTCAGGGTGATTTCCCCGCGCTGCTCCAGCCCGGCCAGGGGCCGCATCACGGCGTTATGCGCGTCGTGGGTCACCAGCACGTGATCGCCCCGGCGCAGGCTGCCTCGGATGGCCATATTGAGCGCATCGGTGCAATTCAGCGTAAAGATGATCCGTTCCGGCGCTGCGCCCAGGTATTCCGCCAGCGTTTCTCGGCAGGCATCCACCGTTCTGCCAGAGCGCAGAGAGGCGCTGTGCCCGCCGCGGCCCGGATTGCCGAAGGGCTGATTAAGGACGCCGGCCATCGCCCTGGCCACCTGGGGCGGTTTGGGCCAGCTGGTGGCCGCGTTATCCAAATAGATCATCCTTGCTTCCTCCCGCACGCGGCTGCCCCGCGCGTCATATCATGTTATGACGCAATAAGGGAGGTCATGCACCATGCAGCAGGAAATATTCGGCATCGGTTCCTTTCGGTCCCGGCAGCAGGTAATGCGGTTTGAGGCGGCGCTGCGCCGCGCGGGCATCCGCTCCCAGGTGATCTCCACGCCCCGGGACGTATCGGTGGGCTGCGGGCTCAGCGTACGCTTCGATCTGAAGGACGCCGCCGCAGTGCGCCAGGTTTACCGCACCGCCCGTCCGGGCAACCTGATCGGCTTTTACAGCGTGGAGCGCCGGGGCAGCGGTCGGCCTGTGGTGACGCCGCTGTTATAAACGGGAATTTGACGGGGAAGGGGTACGAACGGGGGCGTTCCTTCTTGGAGCCCAAGAATGAACCGAAGAATGCTGCGTTTGTCGCCGCTCCTGTTGCGGGGATTTCCGCCAACTGGTTTTACGCCTGTCACCGTTCCCGGGCCCGTAGCGCCCGGAAAACCTGCCCTTGGGCCGATTTTCAGAGGGCGGGCCGGAAGGCCCCGGACAAGGCCAGCTTCGCTGGCCGCGCGGTGCGCAAAGCGCACCGCTGAACAAAGGGAAAATTCCTGAAAAATGAACAAGCTCATTTTTCAGGAATTTTCCCTTTGTTCTTTTTGCCCGGGAACTCGCTTGGCGTCTTAACCAAGCTGGCGGAAACAAATTTGGTTTCTTCCTTTTGCTCCATCGCCCGTTGGGAGTCCAGAGGGTTTTGAGCGCCCGGAAAAGCATCCCTTGGGATGGTTTTCAGCGAAAAGCGGGCCGGAAGGCCCCGGACCGAAGGTCCTTTGGCGCAGAGCTCGAGGCCGCGGAGGCCTCTAAGCGTACCCCCTTCCCCGCCAAATCCCAATTTGCTGTTATCAGTCGCTCACAGCTTGCCGCCCTTTTTGCCGCCCAACACCACGCCGCTCAGGATATCGCTGGTATAAGCGTAGTTGCTCTCGTTCTTCTCGGCATATGCGCGGTTGGCGTATTCCACCAGCTTATCGATCAGGCCGGCATAGGGCAAGCCGCTTTGCTGCCAAAGGTAGAAGGCCATGGAGCCGGGGATGGTATTGATCTCCGTAATATAGATCTCATCCGATTTGGTGAGCATATAATCGATGCGCACCACGCCCTTGCAATCCAGGGCACGGAATATCTGCCGGCTCAGCTCCTCGATGCGGCCGATCAGCTGATCGCCCACGGGCGCCGGCATCACGCGCTTGAGGCTGGCCATGCCCTTGCTTCCGCTGCCGGCCAGGTACTTATCGGCAAAATCCAGCAGATCGCCGCCAGAGGTGGTAGGCATCTCGGTGACGGAGGTTTTCATCTCGCCGTCAAAGCCCAATACAGAGCAATTGACCTCGATGGGATGATCCAGGCCCTGTTCGATCAGTACCCGGCGGTCGTAGGTAAAGGCCAGATCCAGCGCCTCCCGCAGGCTCTCCCGGTCGTCCGCGCGGCTGACGCCGATGGAGCTGCCCAGACAGCTGGGCTTGCAGAACACGGGATAGGGCAGCTTTTCCTCCACCCGAGCAATCACCGCCTCGGGATCGGCGCGCCATTCGCTGCGCAGCGCAAACAGATCGGGCAATACCGGGAAGCCCATGCCCCGGAACACCTGCTTCATCATGATTTTATCCATGCCCACGGCGCTGCCCGCCACGCCGGTGGAGGAGTACGGGATATTGGCCAGCTCCAGCAGCCCCTGCAGGGTGCCGTCCTCGCCGTGCAGGCCGTGCATGACCGGGATCACGCAATCCAGCTTGGCCACGGTCACAGGCACCACGCCCTTGGCAAAGAGGCCCTTTTCCTGCTCATAGCTGATCAGCGCGCCGCTGCCCGCCGTCATATCCAGCGTGACCCGGGTAATGCCCTTGGCGTAGGGATCAAAGGGCGTGTAGGTATGGATATCCAGCAGTTTTTCGCCGGTATACCAGCGTCCGTCCCGGGCAATATAGATGGGCCAGATATCATACTTGTTTTTATCGGCGGAGCGCGCCAGCTGCACGCCGCTGATGATGGAAACCTCGTGCTCGCAGCTGCGGCTGCCGAAGATCACGCCCAGTTGAATTTTTGCCATATTGCGCCTCCTGATCAGTTCTCGGAATAATGGTCGGGCAGATCGTTTTCATACAGGATAAAATCCCCTGCCCGCATAAAGCCCGAAAGCCACCCCGTGGCCTCGTTCAGGCTGGAAAAAGCATGGATATCCGCGGCGGGATAGCCGGCCGCCAGCAGCCCCTCCTGGATGGGCTGGGTGTGCCGCCTGCCGATCAATACGCACACATCCGCCGCGCTGGCCATCTCCCGGCCAAACTCCCGGTTGAACTCCGCTTCCTTTTCCCCCAGCTCCACCATGCCGGGCGTTACGATGATGCGCCGGCCGGGAAAGCGGCTGAGCACATCCAGCGCCGCCCGGGCGCCGGAGGGGTTGCTGTTGAAGGCATCGTCGATCACCGTTACGCCGCCGGCGCTGGGCAGCAGCTGCAGGCGATGCTCCACCGGCTGCAGCTGGCCGATGCCCCGCTGGATCTGCGCGGCGGAGAGCCCCAGATGCCGGGCCACGGCGCAGGCCAGCAGGATATTGCTGATGTTGTGCGATCCTAGCATGCGGGTCTGGCAGGAAACCTTTTCGCCATCGGAAAAGCACAGTTTGAAGCTGCTGCCCTGGGCCGTTACCTGGATCTCCTCCGCCCAGGCGTCGCCGCCCTGCCGATTGACGATGCGCTTGGGAACGCCCTGCGTTTTATCGTACAGCTCGGCGCAGATGCCGCCGTCATCGCTGAACACCGCCAGGCCGTCGGCCGGCAGGGCGCGGATCAGATCATACTTGGTATCGATGATGTTCTGCAGCGTCTTGAAGGTGTCCAGGTGCTGCGGGCCCACCGAGGTCAGCACGCCGATGGTGGGATGGATAAAATCGGTCAGCTCCTTGATATCCTGCCGATGCCGCGCGCCCATCTCCGCCAGGAAGATCTGATGCGCGGGCTCCAGCCGCTCCCGGATCACCCGGGTCAGGCCCATGGGCGTATTGAAGCTGGCCGGAGTGGACAGCACGTTGTATTTCTGGGACAGGATGGTATACAGGATGTTTTTGACGCTGGTTTTGCCATAGCTGCCGGTGATGCCGATGCGGATCAGGCCCCGCTGGGCGTCCATGCGCCGCTGGGCGTCCCGCATGTACATGCGGTTGATGGTTTTCTCGATGGGCAGGGCCAGCAGCGCCGCCAGCGCCACCACGCAAGGCAGCAGCGCCATGGGCAGCAGATAAAAGGCCATTGCCAGGATCACCTTTCCTGGGATGGCTGCGTGATTGACCGCCCCTGCGCCGCACAGCAGGAAGGGAACCAGCATCATAAGAAGGCTCACCGCGGCCAGCAGGATATACAGCCGCTTCATGCGGGCAGTGAGCACAAACTTCTTTTTTTGCGGCGTGCGCACGGCCCGGCGATGGAGCAAATAGCCCACCCCAGCCGCGGTCAGCCCCATCAGCAGATTGACCAGTCCCTGCAGATCGGCATTGGCGAAGAGCAGCGACAGGCCCAGCATGGCGGCCAGCGAAACGACAGCCAGCAGAAGGCCGGGCAGCAGCGCCTTTTTCCATTGCCGCCCCAGGGTGCGGAAATAGCCGTAAAACTGGTAGCTTTCCAGCTGAAAATAATGCAGCAGCAGCCGCGCGGCCAGCGTCATGCCCGCCGCCGAGCCGATCGCAGTAAGCAAATACCAAACGTTCATCTGTTGCTCCCTTTACACCAGAAACGCCCGCACCACGGCCACAAACCGCGTCCATTGGCGCAGATAGGCAAAATGATCGTCGTTTTCAAACACCACCAGCCCGGCGTCCGGGATTTCCTTTTCCATCTTCTGTCCCATCCACAGCGGCGTATCCTGGTCCTTTTCGCCCCACACCAGCAGGGTGCTGGCCTGGACTCGCGGCAGCAGAGGCGAAAGATCCTCGCTGATGACCTTGACGAAGGTCTTTTTCATCTCATCGCTCAGGGCGTTGTAATCGGCGGAGCCGTATTTTTGCTGAAGCGCCTTAAGTCCTTTATGGGCCATGCCCTCCAGCGGCTTGATCTTTTCAATGCCCTGGTACAGCCGTTTGAGCTTCTGATAATGCTCGGAGCGCTTCTTCTGCTCCTCGGTCTGGGGTTTTTTGATCCCGGCGCAGCCGGTAAGCACCAGGCGGCGCACCAGCTGCGGCTGATTGGCCGCCAGATGCAGCGCCACCCGCCCGCCGAAGGAATGGGCGATGATATCGCAGGGCGCGATGCCCAGCCGCTCGACCAGCTCCCGGGTGCAAGCGGCAAAATCGCCCACGCCCCAGGGCTCCGGCGGATTGGAGGACTGGCCGTGGGCCGGAAAATCGATCACCGTCAGATGGTAATCCCGGGCCAGATCCCGGGCGATGGGCTCAAAATGCTGAATGGAGCAGCCCCAGCCGTGGAGCAGCAGGATCTGCCGGTCGCCCTGACCATATTGCTCATAATGAAGCGAAACGCCGCAAAGTTCGGTCTGCACAGCGCGCAGCGCTCCTTTCCTTACCGTTGTTATAGCGTATCCGGGGGGAGGAAAAACTATGCCTGATCCCCCAGCTCCAGGATATACCTGCATTTATATTCCGCGCCGGAGCACACCGCCCGGTAGGCGGCGGGCACGGCGGCGATGGATTCCAGCTTGCAGCCGATATGCTCGCAGGTTTTGCGGGAGGGCGTGTTTTCCGGATTGGCGGTGATGCACACGCTTCGAAGATGCAGCTCCCGCATGAAGGGGATCAGCATACCGCAGGCCCGGGCCGCATAGCCGTGGCCGCGGTAGGGCGCATCGATCCGATAGCCGATATGGCCCAGATAATACAGCGCCGGGCTTTCCCCCATCCGCAGGCTCACATACCCGATGCGCCGCCGCGGACGGTTTTGGTATATATCAAAGGTATAGCCGTCCTCTATGCCCAGCTCCGGGTCGCGCACATCCTCCGGGCTCAGCACCAGGCAGATCTCCTGATCCCGGTACAGGGGACGCAGGGAGGATAAAAAATCAATCAGCAGCATGGTTTCTCCTCGCGCGCGGCATATCCGCACAGCATGCATTTTACCATATTAAGGAAGGTTGTGCAATCAAATGCGCCGCGCTTTTGCATTTTTTCCTTTACATTAACGAAAAAACCCCTTTTCAGAACGTCCAAAATACTATATAATGGGTTGGATAGCTCACTAAAATACAAGAAGCGGAGGAAAACCTTTCATGAAAATCCTGATCGTCAACGCCGGCTCCTCTTCCCTGAAATACCAGCTGGTTGATATGAATGATGAATCCGTCCTGGCCAAGGGCCTGGTGGAGCGCATCGGCATCGAAGGCAGCAAGCTGACCCAGAAGTATCCCGGCCGCGAGGATAAATACGTCATCGACGAATATATGCCCACCCACGTGGAAGCCTGCAGCAACATGCTCAAGGCCCTGACCGATAAAGAGCACGGCGTGGTTTCCGATATGAAGGAGATCGGCGCGGTGGGCCACCGCGTGCTGCACGGCGGCGAAAAGTTCACCGAATCCGTGGTGATCAACGATACCGTAATGGACGCCATCCGGGAGAACATCCCCCTGGGCCCCCTGCACAACCCCGCCAACCTGATGGGCATCGAAGCCTGCCAGAAGGTTATGCCCGGCACCCCCATGGTGGCCGTGTTCGATACCGCCTTCCACCAGACCATGCCGCCCAAGGCCTTCCTGTACGGCGTGCCTTACAAATATTATGAAACCCTGCATGTGCGCCGCTACGGCTTCCATGGCACCAGCCATCGCTATGTGAGCAAGCGCGCCGCCGAGTTCCTGGGCAAGAAGGCCGAGGATATGCGCATCATCACCTGCCATCTGGGCAACGGCTCCTCCATGTGCGCGGTGGATCACGGCAAGTGCGTGGATACCAGCATGGGCATCACCCCGCTGGAGGGCGTCATCATGGGCACCCGCAGCGGCAGCATGGACCCCGCCGTGGTGCAGTTCATCATGAACAACGCCAAGGATGATAACGGCAATCCCGAGATCAAGGATATCGACGATATGCTGAACGTGCTCAACAAGAAGAGCGGCCTGCTTGGCATCAGCGGCCTGAGCAGCGATATGCGCGATATCGACGCGGCGGCCGACAGCGGCAACGAGCGCGCCAGGATCGCCCGGGAAATGCTGATCTACGGCATCCGCAAGTACATCGGCTCCTATGCGGCGGCCATGGGCGGCGTGGACGCCATCGTGTTCACCGCCGGCATCGGCGAGAACGGCGTGGAGCTGCGCGAAGCCGTGATGCAGGGCTTCGAGTACATGGGCGCCAAGCTGGATCCCGAAAAGAACAAGGTGCGCGGCGAGGAGCGCGATATTTCCGCCGCCGACAGCAAGGTCAAGGTGCTGGTGATCCCCACCAACGAGGAGATCGTGATCGCCCGCGATACCCTGGAGCTGGTGACCAAATAAGGAAGCGCAATGTCAGAAACCAAACCGCTTAAAACCGTGGAGGTCTATACCGACGGCGCCTGCTCCGGCAATCCCGGCCCGGGCGGCTGGGCGGCCATCCTGCGCTTCGGCAAGCATGAAAAAGAGCTGAGCGGCAGCATGCCCCATACCACCAACAACCGCATGGAGGTCTTTGCCGTGATCAGCGCCCTGGGCGCTTTGAAGGAGCGCTGCCACGTGCGGGTGCACAGCGATTCCACCTATGTGGTCAACGCCTTCCAGCAGGGCTGGCTGGCCAACTGGCAGCGCAAGGGCTGGAAAACCGCCGACGGCAAACCGGTGGAAAACCAGGATCTGTGGCGGCTGATGGCCATCGTGGTCAAAAAGCATGAGGTGGAATTTTTCAAGGTGCCCGGCCACGCCGACTGCGCGGAAAACAACCGCTGCGACGAGCTGGCCCGGGGCGAAATCCAAAAGCTCCGCCGCATCAATCCGGACCTTTCACAGGAAGAAGAATAACCCCTTCAGCCGTCCCGATCGGGGCGGCTTTTTTTCACCTCTCCCTTCCCCGCGGCATAGGATGTGCCTGAATGGAAGGGAGGGACTCTTTTTGATTGTGGAGATCGACGGCGTGCGCAAGATCTACCAAACCCCGGAGGGTGAGATCGGCGCGCTTGAGGATATAACCTTCTCCATCGAGGAAGGAGAATTCATCAGTATAGTTGGCCCCAGTGGGTGCGGGAAGACCACGCTGCTGAATATCATTGCCGGGCTGGAGACGCCCAGCGGCGGCGCGGTCCGCGTGGACGGAACGGCGATCCACGGCCCAAACGCCAGGATCGGCTACATGCCCCAGAAGGATCAGCTGTTCCCCTGGCGCACCATCTGGGATAACGTGACGCTGGGGCTGGAGATCCAAGGCAAAAAGGATGCGGAGCATCGCGCCCGGGTGCAGGAGCTGCTTATGCGGTACGGGCTCCGCCAGTTTGCGGGCTGCGTTCCGTCCCAGCTGTCCGGCGGCATGCGCCAGCGCTGCGCCCTGATCCGCACCCTGGCCACCAGCCCCAGGATCCTGCTGCTGGATGAACCTTTTTCCGCCCTGGATTACCAAACCCGGCTCAGCGTGGCGGAGGATATCCACGGCATCATCAAAAAGGAGGGCAAGACCGCCGTGCTGGTCACCCATGATATCGCCGAGGCCGTCAGCATGTCGGATCGGGTGGCGGTGCTCTCCGCCCGGCCCGGGCGGCTGAAGCGGCTGATTGATCAGCCGGAGATGCGCGGGCTGACGCCCATGGAACGGCGGGATCATCCCCAGTTCCAGCGATATTTCAATCTGCTGTGGAAGGAGATCGATCGCTGTGCCTGATACGCTGTCGAGGGAGCGCGCGCTGTATCTGAAGCGCCGCGTCCGGTCCAGGCGCGCCGTGCTGGCCGCCCAGATATTGCTGCTGGTATTCCTGTTTATCCTGTGGGAACTGGCGGCGCGATGCAAATGGATTGACGCCTTTATCACCAGCAGCCCCTCCCGGATCCTAAAAACTTTTGAAAACCTGTACGCCTCCGGTGATCTTTTCCGCCATTTGGGCGTATCCTGTCTTGAAACGGTGGCCGGGTTTACCCTGGGCACGCTGATCGGCACGCTGATTGCCGTGCTGCTGTGGTGGTTTCCCACCCTGCGCCGGATCCTTGATCCCTACCTGGTGGTGCTCAACTCCCTGCCCAAAACGGCCCTGGGGCCGATCTTTATCGTATGGATCGGCGCCGGGCCCGGGGCAATCATCGCCATGACGCTGGCGATCTCGCTGATCGTCACCATCCTGGAGGTGCTGCACGGCTTCTGCTCCGTGGACGCGGGCAAGATCAACCTGATGAAGGCGCTGGGCGCCAGCCGTCGGCAGACGCTTGCCAAGCTGGTGATCCCGGCCAACGCCGCCACCTTTGTGAACGCCCTCAAGGTCAACGTGGGGCTCTCCTGGGTGGGCGTGATCATGGGTGAGTTTCTGGTCTCCCGGGCCGGGCTGGGCTACCTGATCGTGTATGGATCCCAGGTATTCAAAATGGATCTGGTCATGGCCACCGTGATCCTGCTGCTGATCGCGGCAGCGGGCATGTACCAGGGCGTGCTGCTGCTGGAGAAGGCAATCAAAAAGCATTTGGGGGTATCGGCATGAGAAGAATCGCGGCTGTATTGATCCTGCTGATGATGCTGGGCGCCATCGCCCAGGGAGAAACGCTTACGCCGATCAAAGTAAGCGAGGTAACGCACTCGGTATTCTACGCACCGCAGTACGCCGCGCTGGCGCTGGGGTTCTTTGAGGAGGAGGGCCTCACCGTGGATCTGATCAACGGCGGCGGGGCGGATAAGGTGATGACCTCCGTGCTGACCGGCGAGGCGGATATCGGCCTGGCCGGGCCGGAGGCCTGCATCTATGTGCTGCTGGAAGGGCACGAGGACGCGCCCCAGGTATTCGCCCAGCTCACCTGCCGGGACGGCTCCTTCCTGGTGGGCCGGGAAGCGGAGGACTTTTCCTGGGAAAACCTGCGGGGCCGGCATATCATCGGCGGCCGCAAGGGCGGCATGCCGGAGATGACGCTGGAGTATGTGATGAAGCAGCACGGCGTGATCCCTGGGAAGGATGCCGAAGTGGATACCTCCGTGCAGTTCAACATGATGGCCGGGGCCTTTATCGGCGGGGATGCGGATTACGTGGCGCTGTTTGAGCCCACGGCCACCGAGGCGGAGCTGGCCGGCCAGTGCGTGGTGCTGACCTCCATCGGCGCGGAGAGCGGCGAGATCCCCTATACCGCCTATTTTGCCCGAAAAAGCTATCTGAAGGACCACGCTGACATCGTCCAGCGCTTCACCAACGCCGTGGCCCGGGGCCAGCAATGGGTATACGGCCATAATGATGAAGAAGTGGCCCAGGCCATCCTGTCCGCCTTCCCCGATACCTCCCTGGAGGTGATGACCCAGGTGGTGGCCCGCTACCGCGCCATCGAAGCCTGGAACCATACGCCTGTGATGAAGCGGGAGGCGCTGGAGATGCTGGAAACGGTGATGGAAACCGCAGGCGAGCTGGATGCGCGGGTGGATTTTGACGCGCTGGTGGACAACAGCTTCGCCCGGCAGGCGGAGGCAGGGCAATAATCACCCCCTCCACATCAACAAAACAAGGACGTTCACGCGGAACGCCCTTGTTTTTTTCATTGGTTGATTTTGCTTTATCCAAGAACGGATAAAGCCGATTGGATCGTTATTGCAGGCCGCAGTGGTCGATCATGCAGGTCTTCCACAGCTGGCTGAGCACCTCGGCCACGATCTCGGGCTGATCGGGATACAGGCATTTGAGCAGATCCTGATGCAGCCGGAACAGCAGATCGAAGCTCTGTCGGTTCTGGGCAATGAGCGGCCGCAGGCCGGCGTCCGCCGCGCGGTAGCGGGCGGTGGTATTGGCATCCAGGGCGGCTTTATAGATGCGCTGGGCACGGGTGAATATGTCGGCGTACTGGGCGCGGGTCAGCACATTGCCCAGCATGGTCTCCACAGCCGTCTCGTTGGCGATATCATCGACGCACAGCATATCGGTGATCGTCACCACGCCGTCGCCGTATTCCAGGATTTCGGCGCAGCTCTCCGCGCCATTGCCATCCATGGCAAGATGGCTGTATGTTCCGCTGATCAGGCTGTCCGGACGCTGAGCCGGGGCGTTGCCCGCCAGGTAGCACAGCTCCGCCACCTGGCGCATCAGCATCTCCGCGGCCTGCCGGGCGGCGATCTGGGGCTGATCGGGATACTGGGCGTTCAGCAGCGCCTCCTGGGTGGACAGGTAGACCAGGAAGGCCATGCGGTCGTTGACCACCGCATCCCGGGCAATGCCGTCCGCGCCGCTCAGGAGCAGGCTGTACTGCTCCTCCAGCTCGTCCAGCCAGATCTGCCGGGCCTGCTTCCAAGCGCTTGCCAGGGCTTCCTTATCCTCCCCCGCCTCCTCGATCAGGGTCAGTGCGCCGCGCAGCGTCTCCCCATGCTTGGCGCAGGGCGTCAGGGTATACTGGCTGACCCCGCCGCCATGGGCGTCCAGCCGCAGCACGCAGGTTGCGCCCTCGGTATTCTCCAGCGTGATCGTGCCGATGGGCTCTTCCCCCACTCCCAGGGGCCTGCCCGCAGGGCTGATCACGGTGTTGGATTTGCTCACGGCGTCGTTCAGGGTGCGCGTGCTGTACACCACCAGGGCGGTGTTGGCCACATAGCCGCGTTCCACGTCCTCCGCCGTTACGGTATGGGTAAAGGGATAACTCTTGCTGTCCGTGGGATGCAGGGTGGTGATGCTGGGGAAATCGCTGACCGTGGGATCGGCGGACAGGGTATCGTAGAGCCGCACATCGGTCAGCGGATCCTCGCCGGTATTGGTATAGGTGATCGTATAGGTGATGTCCTCGCCCAGCTCGTAATAGCTGCCGTTGGCCGGCGTGCTGGTCTCCTCCTTCACGATGACCATGCCGCCGATGCCGGTTTCCTTGCCGGCCTGTTCCTGTATATAATATAGGGCGACATGCCTTTGTCCGTTCGGGTCAACACCGCCGATCGCCGCCAGATCATCCACGCGCTGTTGGTATTCATCTGCGTCGGTCTCGGTCACGGTATACTGGAAGCTATAGCTTCCCTTCTCATGAGCGGAAAGCGTGCCATGCTCCATAAGATAACCGCCGGGCACCAGATTCAGTCTGTTCGCCATGGCGTCCAGGACGCCCACGTCGGTCAGCGTTACATCGGATGTGTTCTGCCATTCCACAAGGACGTCAAACTGCTCGCCCTCCACGTAATAGCTGCCGTTGGCGGGGCCCTGAAGGAAGGTAATGTTTATCTTGACCCCCAGCATCTCATCGGTGGATTTATCTGTGGTGGGAACGGTGAAGGGATTGGACCAGGCGCGGATGATGC
This sequence comes from uncultured Eubacteriales bacterium, assembly GCA_902787835.1. Lineage (GTDB taxonomy): Bacteria > Bacillota > Clostridia > Christensenellales > Aristaeellaceae > SFMI01. The sequence continues at coordinate 19,492 of CADAHU010000001.1, read as the reverse complement.
TGTTGGAGCCGGGATCCAGCCAGGTGACGGAGGCGATGTTATCCACCGACTGATCCTCCACATCCTTGGCGGTGATCACATGATCAAAGGATGCGGTATAGGTGCCATGGGGCGGCAGGCTGTCCACCGTGCAGAAGGCGCCCTCGCCGTACATCGCATCCCAGAAGGCAATGCCGTTCAGCGTCATATCGGTATTGTTGAAGGCCGTGATGGTATAGGTCACGGTTTCGTTCAGCTGATAGCCCGCGGGATCCTCCGGCGGATCGAAGCAGGTCTTGATCACGGAGACGCTGCTGGGATCGGTATCATCCGGGATCGTCCAATCGGTGAAGCCCTCGTACAGGGCGGTATGCTCAAAGGGCAGCTCGTTGCTCTGGCAGGAAGCCGAGATGGCCATAAACGATATCTGCAGCACGCCGCTGGACAGCTGCTCGCTTTCATGGAAGCTGTACGTTTCCGTCCAGTTGAAGCTGTCCCCCGGATAGAGCAGGTGGCTTCCGATGCCTTTATCCTTATACCCGTTCGGCGTGGCAACGCGCATCGTGCTGACATCGCAGGGCGCCTTGCCCACATTGGCTACGGTCAGATAGTAGCTGATCTCCTGGGTATTGCCAAAGGCATCGTAGGTCAGCGGATCGGCCGCCGTGGTGACGCCCGTCAGCTTCAGCTTCGGCGTCTTATCCCCGGTGGGATCCGGACCGGGCTTGGCGTCCGGCAGCGGGATGGAGGGATATACGCTGTTGGAGATAAGCGCAGCGTATCCTCCCTTGGACGGCCGATAATAGGTGCCGCAGCCCCAGCCCACGCGGTTCACCGCGCCGGCTTCCGCATCCCCTGCAGAAACCGTTGTGCGGTGGGTTGCGGTGAAGCTGTCGCCAGGCGCCATGACCCGTCCATAGTATTGCTTCCAATCGCCGAAATCCTCGCTGGTCTCATCGCCGGAGCCATTGTCCTTGCAGGTGTAGCCCATAAAGGTCAGCGGCCAGTTGCCGATATTGGTCATGGTCACATAGTATTCCACATAATCGCCGATCTGCTTGCCCGCGCCGGAGCCCTCCGCCACGGTGGCGGCAAGCTGCGGCGCCACATCCGGATCCTTTTCGGGCAGAACAGGGAGGCTGACCTCGTTGGAGTCCACCCGGTCCCCCTTGCCGTTTGCCCCGGGATAGCCGGACGCCTGCCAGCGCAGGCTGAATTTTCCGCCTTCTGCATCCTGCTCGGTCACAGTATAACTGAAGGGCTGATGCACCGGCACACCCATGGGGAAGTCCCCCGCGGATGCACTTTGGATCAGCGCGCCTTCCCGATAAAAGCTTACCGAGCCGCCGTAGAGATCCACGGTGCCCGTGTTGGTCACAATGGCATCGAAGGTCAGCTGCTGGCCTGCGTAGGATACGGGCGTGACCGGGCTGGTCACATCCACATCCAGATGCAGCGCCGGGCCGCTGGGCGCGGTGGTATAGTAGAAATCATCCGTTTTCAGGCGCACGCCGCCATAAGCGCCATCATCCAGCAAAAAGATGGGATAGCTGCTTGTATCCGCGTTGGGCATGCTGTCCGGATCATAATACGCGTGGCCGTTCCAGAAAATGCAGAACTGCCCTGCATCCACATCCGCCTGGCTGACGGTATGGCTGCACTGGGTGGACCAGCTGAAGCCTACGGGCAGGGCATCCCATTGCCAGGTGTTTTGGTTGCCTTGGTCCACCAAGTAGCTGCCATCCCACAGCGCGTATCGATAGTACACATCGCTGAAGCCAAAGGGCACGGTGGAATCGTTGGTCAGCGTAACGGTCCAGGTGATCTCATCCCCCAGGTGATACACAGCCTTTTCCGGCGAGGTCTGCACCGCCGTAAGCGTGACGTTCACATGATCCTTTGGCACATAGGGGATCTCCTGCTCCTCCTGGTGGGAGGACTCCACCTGGCAGATGCGGCGCTCCAGGCCCGGACCTGCGGTCGATGGCTCCTTGACCGTCTGCCAGGGGCCCCATACATGGTCCGCCAGCTCGCCCACATAGCGCCAGAGCTTATGGCCGCAGACGGTGCACTCATTGCGCTGCAGCTCCTGCGCCACGCAGGTGGCGGGCTCGTCCATCACCCAGCCGCCGTATTTATGCTTGCCGGTGGCGGGAATGGTTTCGGTTTCCTCATGGCTGGGATCATTATAGCAATAGCGTTTTCTGGCGCCGTCCTTGACGCAGGTGGGCGCGGAGATCTCCTGCCAGGGGCCCCAGTCATGCCCCGTGGCGGGGAGGCTCTGGGTTTCCACATGGCTGGAATCGTTGCGGCACACGCGCTGCTCGGTGCCAGCCTTTGTGCAGGTGGGCGAAGAGACTGTCGTCCAGGAGCCCCAGTCATGGCCGGTGGCCGGGCTGGCCACCTCCTGATAGGGCTGGCCGCAATAGGCGCAGGTATAATGGTTGTAGCCCGGCTCCGTGCAGTTGGGGCGGGTGGAATATTCCAGGCTCCAGAAGTGCCGCCCGTTGTTGCGCACCGCGTCTGTGCCGCTGCATGCGCCATCGGGCGGATAGGCCAGGGCGGAGGGCGCAACGCACAGCAGGGCGATGACCACCATGGCCAGGATCAGCAATTTTTTCATTGCTTACAGCTCCCTTCCTTTGTATGTTATTGATTTTTATGAACGGATATCGGTCGGTCGTTATATAAAGAACAAACATATCATTTCGTTTATAATTATACTGGATTCAGCGCAGAATGTCAAATACTCCCGGGCTTTTTCTCGATATCCGCCCCCAGCTGCCGCAGCTTTTCATCCAGCCGCTCATAACCGCGGTCAATGTGCCCATGCTCGTCCAGCAGGGTGGTCTCCCCCTGGGCGATCATGCCGGCCAGCATCAGCGCCGCGCCGGCCCGCAGGTCGGTGGCCTCCACCGGACATCCGTACAGCGGACCGCCGCCTTCCACCACCGCCATGCGTCCCTCCGTACGGATATCCGCGCCCATGCGGCACAGCGCCGCGGCGTGCATAAAGCGGTTTTCAAAGATCGTCTCCAGAAAAACGCTTCGCCCCTTGGCCCGGCAGCATACCGTCATCATGGGCGCCTGCAGATCGGTGGGGAAGCCCGGATAGGACAGCGTGCGCACGTCCACCCCGCGCCGCGCCCGGCCCCGCAGGCACAAGCCCCGGGCGTCCTGCTGCACGATCACCCCGGCCTCCCGGAGCTTGAACAGCAGCGCCCGCAGGTGATCGGTCCTGCCGCCGGTCAGCAGCACGCTCCCCTCGGTCATGGCCGCGGCGCAGGCCAGCGTGCCGGCCTCGATGCGGTCGGGGATCGGCGTAAAATCCATGCCCTGCAGCCGCCGCACGCCGTCGATGACCAGGGTGCCCGTGCCCGCGCCCAGGATCCGCGCCCCGCAGCCGGTCAAAAAATCGCAAAGATCCGTGATCTCCGGCTCCTTGGCGGCGTTCTCTATGCGGGTGACGCCCTCCGCCAGCACGGCGGCCATGATCAGATTTTCCGTCGCGCCCACGCTGGGAAAATCCAGATACAGCCCACCGCCGCGCAGCTTGCCCCGGGCCATGGCCAGATGGTTCTCCTGGGCCGTTTCCGCCCCCAGCGCCTTCATCCCCCGCAGGTGGATATCCACCGGGCGCTGGCCGATGGCGCAGCCGCCGGGCATGGGCACCTGCGCCTCGCCAAGCCTGGCGCACAGCGGCCCCAGCACCAGGATGGAGGCGCGCAGGCGGTGCATAATATCGGCGTCCGCCGGCGAATGCAGGCTGTCCGCCCGGATCGTCATATCGCGCCCGTCCCGGGTCACCGCCGCGCCGCAGGCCTCCAGCACGCGGGCCATGCTGTCCACGTCGGTGAGCTGCGGCACCCGATGCAGCGTCACCGGCGTATGGCACAGCAGGGCGGCCGCCATAATAGGAAGGACGGCGTTCTTGGACGTATTGATCTGCGCCTCGCCGCGCAGGGCAAGCGACGGACGGATGGAATAAATCGGCATGCAAACGCACCTCCAAAGCTGCGCCGGTGATCGCCGGCAGCCTCAGTTTGCGCCGAAAAAAATGTCGCATGTATGCCGAAAAAGCGCGGCTTTGCGTGTTCCCAGCCGGATTAAGGCAGGTATTGCGCCCTTTTTGCCCACGCCGCCGCGGCCCGGATGGCACATCTTTACGCTTGCCAAATGCTGGGCGCTATGCTACAATAAAATGCGAATATACATTCTCATTTTTATGAGGTTATTATGGGACATTTTGTGTTGAAAGCGCCCTATACCGCCAGCGGCGATCAGCCCCAGGCCATCGAGGCCCTGGCGAAGGGCTTCCAGGATGGGCTGAAGGCGCAGACGCTGCTGGGCGTTACCGGTTCCGGCAAAACCTTTACCATGGCCTCCGTCATCGAAAGGGTGCAGCGGCCCACGCTGGTGATCGCCCACAACAAAACGCTGGCCGCCCAGCTGTGCTCGGAGTTCAAGGCCTTCTTCCCGGACAGCGCGGTAGAGTATTTTGTCAGCTATTACGATTATTACCAGCCCGAAGCGTACATCGCCAGCAGCGATACCTACATCGAAAAAGATTCCTCGGTCAACGATGAAATCGACCGCCTGCGCCACAGCGCCACCGCGGCGCTGCAGGAGCGGCGGGACGTGATCATTGTGGCCTCGGTGAGCTGCATCTATTCCATGGGCGATCCCAGCGAATACACCAACCAGATGATCAGCCTGCGGCCCGGGATGAACGTGGGGCGGGATAACCTGCTGCGCATGCTCATCGATATCCAGTTCAGCCGCAACGATATCAGCTTTACCCGCGGCACCTTCCGGGTGCGGGGCGACGTGGTGGAGATCATGCCGGCCAGCATGAGCGACAACGGTATCAGGGTGGAATTCTTCGGCGACGAGGTGGACCGCATCAGCGAGATCAACCCCGTGACCGGCAAGGCGGTGCACACGCTGCAGCACGTTTCCATTTACCCCGCCACCCACTACGCCACCAGCGCCGTGGACCGGGAAAACAACATTGCCCACATCGAAGAGGATCTGCAATTGCAGGTGGAAAAATTCAAGGCGGAGGGCAAGCTGCTGGAGGCGGAGCGCATCGCCCAGCGCACGCGTTATGATATCGAGATGCTGCGGGAGATCGGCTTCTGCACCGGCATTGAAAATTACAGCCGCTATTTTGACGGCCGCCAGCCGGGCGACGCGCCCTTCACGCTGCTGGATTATTTTCCCAAGGATTTTATCGTTTTCATCGACGAAAGCCACCAGACCATCCCCCAGATCCGCGCCATGTTCAACGGCGACCGGGCGCGCAAAACGGCGCTGGTGGAATACGGCTTCCGCCTGCCCAGCGCCTTTGATAACCGGCCGCTCCGGTTTGAGGAGTTTGAAAGCCGCATCGGGCAGACGATGTTCGTATCGGCCACGCCGGGGCCCTACGAGGCGGAGCACAGCCTGCAGACGGTGGAGCAGCTGATCCGCCCCACCGGGCTGCTGGATCCCAAAGTCATCGTGCGCCCGGCCACCGGCCAGGTGGATGATCTGCTGGGCGAGATCAACGATACCGTGGCCCGGGGCGAGCGGGTGCTGGTGACCACGCTGACCAAAAAGATGGCCGAGAGCCTGACCGATTACCTGCGGGACAGCGGGGTGCGGGTGCGCTATCTGCACTCCGATATCCAGACCATGGAGCGCATGGAGCTGATCCGCGATCTGCGCCTGGGCGCCTACGACGTGCTGGTGGGCATCAACCTGCTGCGCGAGGGGCTGGATATCCCCGAGGTATCGCTGGTGGCCATTCTGGATGCCGATAAGGAGGGCTTCCTGCGCTCCGAGACCAGCCTGGTGCAGACCATCGGCCGCGCCGCCCGCAACGCCGAAGGCCGGGTGCTGATGTACGCCGATACCCTGACCGACAGCATGACCTACGCCATCAACGAGACCAACCGCCGCCGTGCCGTCCAGGAAGCCTACAACAAGCAGCACGGCATCACCCCGCAATCGGTAAAGAACGCCGTGCGCGCGCTGCTGGAGATCACCGACAAGGCGGAGGACGACGCCCGCCGCTACGGCATGACTGATCAGGAGATGCAGGATCTGATCAAGCAATTGGAGGATCAGATGCTGGCCGCCGCCGGCGACCTGGATTTTGAAAAGGCCGCCAAGCTGCGCGACAAGCTGTTTGAGCTCAAGGGCAGCAAGCCCGCCGACAAGCCCCAGCCCCAGCACAGGAGACGGCGCGAGTACTTAAAGCACGGCAAATAAAAAAAGGCAGCGACCCGTGAAAAGCAGAATCGCTTCACGGGCCGCTGTTTTTATGTCTTTTTACTCGGTCGATCCGGCCTCCGTCAGCCGCGCCGCGGCGTCCTGGGCGTCGGCGTTGCCCAGCGCGGCGGATTTGAGATACCACTCCAGGGCGGCGTCCTCGGTTCCGTACCGGGTTTCGGTGCACCAGCCCACCATGTACATGCCGTCGGCGTCCCCGGCCTCCGCCGCCTTCCTGTACCACAGGTAGGCCTGCCGGGGATCGGCCTGGGTGCCGTAGCCATACTGATACATGAGCCCCACGTTATACATGCAGTCCGCCTGCCCCAGCTCCGCCAGGCGCAGGATCCAGGCAAAGGCCTGGGCCGGATCCGCCGCTGTGCCGATCCCGTCACGGTAACAACGGGACAGGTTATACATGCCCAGCTCGTTCCCCGCGTCGGCGGCCCGTCGATACCACTGCAGCGCCTGCTCCGCGTCCTGCGCCGTGCCGATGCCATCCTCGCAGAAGGCGGCGGTATTGACCATGCCGGCGGCGTTCCCCTTCTCCGCGGCGCGCAGGCTCCAGGCAAAGGCCTGCTCCAGATCCTGCTGCGTACCGGTTCCATCGGTCAGGCAGCTGGCCACGGCGATCATTCCATCCGCATTGCCGGCCTCCGCCGCTTTCATGTACCATCCAAAGGCCGCTTCCGGATCCGCCTCGGTTCCCAATCCCTTTTTGCAGCAATCGGCCAAATACAGCATGGCCTCGTCGTTTCCGGCCCCTGCGGATATGAGAAGCTGGGAGAAGCCCTCCGGGCTGATGGTATCGTTTTTTACCTCGGAGACGACCCCGGCCCAATAGATATCATAGGAAAGCTCCCGGTTCTCCCGGGTGATTTTTACATTGTTCCACAGCAGCAGCGCGGCGGCGGTGCCGGCAGCGAGCAGGACCGCGCCGGAGATCAGGCCGTTGCGGAGCCGCCGCTGCTTTTCCCGGTCCACCAGGCGATTGAACCGCACATCCAGCAGCAGCGATACGGTCTTGAGGAACGCCTTGGTTTTTCCGATCTCCTGCACGTTGGCCCCCAGATGGAAGCGCTCCCCCGCGCTGCGGATGGCCGGCGGATAGCACTCCAGCTCGGCGGAATCGCTGTCCGGCTCGCCCTCCACAATGAAGGGGATGATGGGCCGCTCCGGCTCCAGGGTTTGAAAATAGCGCACCTCCTCGTTGACCCATTTGGAGGCGGCGCTGGCCGGGGAGCAGATCACGATCAGCGCTTTGGAGAGGCGCAGCTCCTTTTGCAGGGTATCCTGCAGCTCCAGCCCCGCCAGGTCTGTCTGATCCCGGAACACCCGCAGGCTCTGTCCGGCCGCCCGATCCCCCCGGAAATCCCGGGGGATGCGGTAGGCCTCCAGCCTGCGCTGCAGCCAGCGGCCCCATTTCATATCCCGATGGCTGTAGCTGATAAAGGCGTCATAATGGAATTCGCTCATTTTTTGCTCTCCTTTGCCCCTCCCAGCGCTGCCAGGACGTTTGCCAGCACCAATACGTTGTTTCTGTCCATTTGCTTATAATCCACGTGTCCACCGGTGATGGCGTTCTCCCGGTCAGACAATTCGTCCAGCGCCTCCCAGGGGATCAGACAGGCGTGCAGGCGCTTGTCCGCATCCTTGCCAATGGCGGGCAAAACGCTTTTCCCCTCCGCCTTCTCCCGCTGCCAGCGTTCGGCCCGCTGCCGCCAGATTTCCTCTGGCATCGCCGCAAAGCCCATGGCATGATGGAAGGCGCACCAACGCAGATGCTCGGTGACCGCCAGGTTTTCCAGCACATCCCGCGGGGGCGGCCAATCGCCCGCACGCACCTGATCGGCCCTTTTTCCGGCGGCGCGCAGCACGGCGGGATAAAAATCGGCGCTGGCCCGGCTGCTGAGCCGGTTGAAATAGCCGCAGGCCTTCCAATCCTCTTGGGCGGTTTTTCCGCTGCCGGTATAGATATGGTGGATCTGCATGGCGCTTTGATCCAGCCGGTCCAGATCCAGCGCCCAATCGGAATCATAAATGCTGCACTGCGTTTCCCCGCCGCCCGGCGTATGGCAGATATAGCCCTCCCGGGAAGCCTGCACAATCAGCGGCTGCCGCTCCGCCGGCCGGAACCATACGGCAAGATCCTCGGCGATCTCCCGGTTTTCCTCGTGCTTTCCGGTGCACAGGGAAATCCAGCGCAGCTGCGACCGGTTTTCCTCTATAAAGCTGTAAAAAGCGTCGGATTTGCCGCTGGCGGCATGGAAACGGATATCGTAATTCCGCATCAGCGGATGCTCGTGCAGGAAGCCGTTCTGCGGATTCTGATCAAACACATCCACCCGGAAATGGCTGCCGTAAAACTGGCCGTTCATCACCAGCTGGGAGAGCATGGCCCGGCCCATGCGGCCAAAGCCCAGGATCACCGCATGGAAATCCTCCGCCGCCCTTCCCTGGGAATCAAAGGCAATCTGATCGCAGGGCGGATGATCGCGCACCACGATGCGGGCAGTCAGCTCATGATCATCAAAGACCCATACGCTGCCGTACCCCTTGCCGCCGGTGGATTGCAGCGCCGCCGATTCCTCTCCCGCGCCCGCCGCCAGCAGCGCGGTCTGCTCCGGCCGCACGCCGGTCTCCGTCAGCACGTCCAGCAATTGGCGGGCATAGGCCAGGTTTTTGCGTCCATCGGCCTCCAGGGCGGCCACCTCCAGCCTGCGGCTGCCGGGCTTCATATTGATCTGCCGCAGGAAGCGCGCCGTGGGCGGAAAGGCCTCTCCGCTTTTATCCACCACCCCGCCGAAGGCTTTGATGGCGGATTCGTATACCGGCGAATATTCCTGATCCACAAAGAGCACCGACCGGCGCTTCTCCCGCACCATCCGCTGTCCATAGGCCACAGAGCTGCTGTTGATGCCGTAGATCAGCAGCAGCGGCCCGCGGCGCAGCAGCTTGACCCGGATGTGCCGCAGCAGCCGCTCCCCCAGGGTGGCGATGGCGGCGCTGGCCGTTACATAAAAGGCCAGAAAATGCCCCAGCCAGAACACCGACAGCACCACGGGGCTGGAAAACAGCGGCGCCGCCTGCACGGATGCCAGATCATTGACGCCGCCGAACATGCGGCACAGCGCCAGCAGCGCGCGCAGCACGGAGATCACGCTGATCCCCATGGTCCAGGCATAGCCGTAGCCGTACAGCACCGCGCCGACGCACACGGCGCAGATGATCGCCGCGCGCATGGTCATCCGCCTAAAGCGGCTCTCGGCGGCCAGGTTGAGCACCGCCGCGAAGAAGCAGGCGGCCACCAGCAGGATCATTTCGATTGTCTGCATCATCCCAGCTTCTCCTCCTTTTCCTCCAGCGATCCGATCTGCTCCCAAGCAGAATCATCCTTGATCCGTTCTTCCTCGGATAACGCGGCATAGGGCACCAGGCAGGGATGCAGCCGCAGCGCCGCATCCTTTTTATCTCCATACTGCCAGTTGTACAGGCAATGAAAGCGCATCCACCGGGCATGCTCGCACTCCCGCCATGGCTCCCGATCTGTCAGGCTGTGCCAGCGGTCCGCCGCCAGCCGGCAGGCCTCCGGGGATACCCGATCGGGCGGGTCCTCCGGCAGCAGCAGGCGCAGCTTGGTCAGCAGATGATCGGCTGCCGCCCGGTTGGAGGCCCGGGCAAAGGGCGAAAGCTGCTCCCAGGCTGTCCCCCCGCCCGTTTTATCCAGGTATGCCGCGTGCAGCGCGCGGGCTCTTGCGTCCAGCGCGCCTTTCATTACCAGCTCCGGGGTATAAAGCTCCTCCGCCAGGCCGAATGCGGTATAAAGCGCAGGCAGGCTGGGCGCGGCGGCGTACACCCGGGCAGAGGACGCATAATACCGGCGCAGGAGCAGGGCGTTTTCCGCGTTGATCTCCGGCGTATCGGCGCAGAAGATGATCCGATCCACCCGGGCGATCAGGTCATGGGCGTCCGTCCAGGCCTCCCGATGGAAAATCATTCCATCCGTTTCCGTGTCTTTCCCTTCATAATCGAATACCCGTCTGAGCGCCGGATGCAGGCTGCGGTAGGCCTCCCAGCCGCCAAAGAGGTGATACTCCGTGCGGGAGAAGGGGACGCGGCAGTTGATCAGCACCGCCTGATCCAGCAGCGCCCGGGCCAGCGCGCCATCGCCCGCCAGCAGGATCCGCTCCTCTGCTCCGGCCAGGGGATACCGCTGCCAATACTGCCGGGCGGCGCACTCCGGCCCATCGAAAAAGCGCACTTGCGGCAGGGCGTCGGTCTCCGGGCCGCGGCAGTAGATGGGCGCAGCCAGATCCTGCAGCGCCTGGGCGTCGGCATCATTCTGCGGCGCGCTTTCCTTTGTCAGGATGATGGAAAAGCGCAGGCCCCGATCGGCGGCGATCCGGGCCGTCTGGATGACATCGCGGGACAGACACAGGACGTTCTTCATGGGCACGGTCTGGTTTTCCGCATCGCAGAACAGCAGGCGGCAGTCCTGATCCCGGGCGCGCAGGTTTTGTGCCAGGGCCCGGGACATATCGTTGACTTCCGAAAACAGCCAGCACTGCTTTTTTCTCCAGAAGCGCAGGCGCAGCAGGGGCAGCAGCCTGCCGCGGATCACCGCCGCGCCCGCCGCCACCAGCGCGGCCAGCACGCCCAGGCTGCACAGCAAAAAAATGAAGCCGATGCCCCGGCCCACCACGGAAACGGGATACAGGTCCCCATAGCCCACCGTGGTCATGGTCACCAGGGAAAACCAGAAGGCGTCCCCCAGGGTGCGGATCACCGCCCCGGGGCAGGCGCGCTCGCTGACCGTCAGCGCCGCCAGCAGCAGCGCGTATACCGCAGCGCCGGCGGCTGTATAAATCATCACTTTTTTCTTCATCACTGTCGGAGCTCCCTCCTGTGCGGCGCGGGATAACGATCATCGCTTGTATTATAACATGAAGCGCCCCGTGGGGAAAGCGTTTATGCAAAAAAGCCCGCCAAATACGGCGAGCTTTCCATGGATGATTTATGCAATTGCCTGTTTATCGGTATACAGCGCGTACAGCTGGGCGTACAGGCCGCCCTTTTCCATCAGCTCCTGATGGGAGCCCTGCTCCTGGATACCATCCTCGGTGAGCACCCAGATCACATCGGCATTGCGGATGGTGGTCAGGCGGTGGGCGATGGTAAAGGTGGTGCGACCATGGGCCAGCAGATCCAGCGATTTTTGCACCATGCGCTCGCTCTCGTTATCCAGGGCGCTGGTGGCCTCATCCAGGATCAGGATGGGCGGATTTTTGAGGAATACCCGGGCGATGGACAGCCGCTGCTTTTGGCCGCCGCTGAGCTTTACGCCGCGCTCGCCCACATAGGTATCATAGCCCCTGGGCAGCTGGCGGATAAAGGAATCAGCGTCCGCCTGCTTGGCGGCCTCGATGACCTGCTCCCGGGTGGCCCCGGGCTTGCCGTAGGCGATGTTCTCGGCCACGGTACCGCTGAACATGTACACCTCCTGCTGCACCATGCCGATGCTGCCGCGCAGCGATTGGAGCGTGACATCGCGGATGTCCACGCCATCGATGGTGATGCGCCCGGCGGTCACGTCATAGAACCGCGGGATCAGGTTGCACAGCGTGGTTTTGCCGCCGCCGGAGGGGCCGACCACCGCCACATTCTGCCCGGGCTTGACGGTCAGATCGATATTGCTGAGCACCTCATGCTGGGTATCATCGCTGTAATGGAAGCCCACGTGCTCAAAGCACACCTCGCCGCGCACATCGCCGATGGGCTTGGCGCCGGGGGTATCGTGGATCTCGGCGGGGGCATCCATCACCTCGCTGAAGCGCTCGATGCCGGTCATGCCGTTCTGGAACTGCTCGGTGGAATCCACCAGCACGCGGATGGAATTGAGCAGGGTGGATACATAAAGCAGATAGGCGGTATAATCGCCTACGCCGATCTTGCCGTGGATCAGAAACAGCGCGCCGGCCACCACCACGATGATGTACATCAGGCCATCGTGGATGCGGGTGCTGGTGCCGAAGCCCGCCATGTAGTGATAGCGGCGCTTTTTGATCTCCAGCAGCTCCCGGTTGCTCTCGCCGAATTTTTCCTCCTCCAGCGGCTCGTTGGCAAAGGATTTGACCACCCGGATGCCCAGCAGCGAATCCTCCACCCGGGCGTTGATCTCGCCCGCCTGGTGGCGGCTCTCCTTAAAGGCCCTGCGCATCAGGCGATTGAAGTACCGGGTAAAATATACCATGAAAGGCAGCACGGCAAAGATCAGCAACGTCAGCCAGATGTTCATATTGCCCAGGATGATGAAGGCGATGACCATCTTGATGCCGGAAATCAGGAAATTCTCCGGCGCGTGGTGGGAAAACTCGGTGATATCGAACAGATCGCTGGTGATGCGGCTCATGATCTGGCCGACCTTGGTGTTGTTGTAATAGCTGAAGGACAGCTGCTGCAGATGATGGAACATATCGCTGCGCATATCGTTTTCGATCTTCGCGCCCATGATATGGCCTTCAGACTGCATAAAATAGTTGGCGCCCGCGTCCACGATGCGCAGCAGGATATACAGCGCGCCCAGCCGCAGCACCAGGCCGGTGGTCAGCGCTCCGGCCACACCCAGCGCGCCATTGGTGATGCGGCGCACGATCAGCGGCAGCACCAGCTCGCATACGGTGGTCAGGCCCGCCGCCAGCAGATCGGCCAGCAGCAGCCACTTATACTTATAATAATACGGAATAAAGCGTTTCAGGAGTTTTCGGGTGGGCATATGACGGTCAGAGCTGCTCATGTTGATCCTCCTGCTTGTTTATTGGGGAAAGGTCACGTCGGATGCCAGACGGGCCAGGAGCTTTTCAATATCGGCATTCTGCTGATACAGGCAGTAAGCCGCGTCCTCATCGCTGAAGTAGACGCAGGCGGCGTTCCCGCCGGCGGCGGTGAGCAGCGTGCGGCTGCCCAGGGTCCACGCCGTGGAATTATCCAACGTCAGATCGTCATAGCGGATCAGCTGAACGGCCTCCGCCGGGCGCACCGCCCGGGTCACGATGCCGTTATCCGCCTGCCAGGTCAGCACCCGCGCCTGCAGCGATCCCAGCTGCGCGTCGGTCACCCGGCCCACGCCGCTGCGGCTGCCATAGGGCACGGGGCACCCGAAGGCCTGCTCCAGGGCGGAAAAATCGGTATCGGTCAGCGTCCCGATGGGATCCAGCGACGCAGGCTCCTCCCTGCCGCCCTTTATCTCCTCGCCGCCGCCCAGCACCATGCCCACAAAGAACAGGGCAACCAGGAGCAGCAGCCCCGCCACAGATAAAACCTTACGCAAAGCGCCCGTTCCTTTCCCTTAATAATCCCCGGTCAGCATGCGCACGTCAAAGCCGCCCCGGCCGTCGGCCAGGATCAGGGCGCAGTTGGCGCGGCCATAGCAGGCCCCGGGATTGAGCATCAGCACGCCGCGCTGATATTCGCAGTAGGGCACGTGGGTGTGCCCGAAGCAGCAGATCTGCGCGCCCTTCGCCGCGGCGATATCCGCCAGGGTATATACGTCGCTCTTCACGCCGTAGCGGTGCCCATGGGTGATAAAAAAGTTGATGCCGGCGATGTTCAGCTCCCTGTCCAGCGGCGCTTCGCTCATCCAGCCGTCGCAGTTGCCGCGCACAGCCACCACCTGCAGGATATTGCCGCCGATAAAATCCACATCGTCGGCCACGTCGCCGCAGTGGATCAGGCAATCCAGCCTTCCCTCGGCCTCCATCTTCATCAGGGCAAACTCCATCTGCCCGCGGTCCCCATGGGAATCGCTGATCACGCCAATGCGCTTCATAGCAGCTGGATGGCCTTTTCCATGGCCCGGGCGCGATGGCTGATCCGGTTCTTCATCTCCTGGCCCATCTCGGCAAAGGTCTCGCCATTTTCATACTCAAAATAGGGATCGTAGCCGAAGCCGCCGCCGCCCCGGGGCGCGAAGGTGATCACGCCGGGGCACTCGCCGCGCACCACCTGGGTGGGCTTGAAGGGCGAGGCGATGGCGATGCAGCTGACAAATTTGGCCGTGCGCTCCGCCTCGGGGATATCCTTCATATTGGCCACCAGCAGGGCGTTGTTATCGGCGTCGCAGTGCTGATCGCCCGCGTACCGGGCCGACCGCACGCCGGGCGCGCCGCCCAGGGCGTCCACGCTCAGGCCGCTGTCGTCCGCCAGGGCCATATAGCCGGTGGCCTTCATCACAGTTTCCGCTTTAATGGCAGCGTTCTCCTCAAAGGTTTCGCCGGTCTCGTCGATCTCCTCCTCAAAGCCCGCGTCGCGCATGGAAATCACGTCGTACTTGCCGCCCAGCATGGTTTTGAGCTCGCTGATCTTATGGGCGTTATTGCTGGCCAATACCAGCTTTTGCTTTTGGGCGATCCACTTTGCCCGATCGCCCAGGGCTTCCCGCTGGGTCTGCATCAGGCTTTGGCAGCCCTTTTCCCCCAGATCGATCAGGGTATTCAGCTTTTCCCGGGAAAAGGCCGCCCCTTCCCCCGTGCCCTGGAGCTCGATGAACTCGCCCAGCTCGTTCATCACAAAGTTCATATCGGTATCGGCGCTGCTGTCCTCGGTATAGCACAGATCCAAGCAGGGCGTGCCCTGCACCACGCCGGCGCTGACCGCGGCGATCTGGTGGACGATGGGCGATTCCTTGAGCTTGCCCTCGCAGATCAGCCGATCAATGGCGCATACCAGCGCCACAAAGCCGCCGGTGATGGCCGCCGTGCGGGTGCCGCCATCGGCCTCCAGCACGTCGCAATCGATGGTGATGGTGCGCTCGCCCAGCCGTTCCCGATCCACAGCCTGGCGCAGGGCGCGGCCGATGAGCCGGCTGATCTCCACGCCGCGTCCGTCCTTTTTGATCCCGTCCCGCTGCTTGCGGCGGCCGGTGGAGGCCGGCAGCATGGCGTATTCCGCCGTGAGCCAGCCGCAGTTTTTGCCCTTCAGGAAGGGCGGCACGCCCTCCTCCACCGAGGCGGTGCAGATCACCCGGGTGCCGCCGGTCTCGATCAGGCAGCTGCCCGCGGCGGTCTTGACAAAATCAACGGTTATATTGTGCTCCCGCGGCATATCGCATGCGCGGCCATCCTTGCGTTCCATCAGAATCATGCCCTCCGAAGTATAATTGTAATCATTGTATGGGATCCGTCCCGGGAAGTCAATCGCAGGACAGAAAAAGAACGGTTTGCAGGGATCAATCCAGCCACAGGGAATCCAGGTAGTTCATCCGGTCTGTGAGGAAGCGGCGCATAAACTCGATATTCTCGTGGAAATCCTCGCCGGTGCGCACCGGGAATTTGCTGTCGTTAAAGGTGCGCCAGCGGTCAAAGTTCATGGCGGCGGCGGCCGTGAGCATCGCCTCGTAATCCTCCAGGGACATCAGATGGCCGGTATCCTCGCTGGGCTCCCGGAGGCCCAATATCACCTCCAGGCAGGGGCGGAAGCGATCCCGCCAGGCCTCCTTCACCGCCTCCACAAAATCCTCGTGGGCATACAGCCTGGGGAACCAGTAAAAGCGCTCGTAATCATCCACGGCGGTCATCAGCCCCGTGCCGCTGGGCAGATTGCGCTCCTTATAATAGCTGGCGGTATAATTGCCGTAGGCGATATCGTAATCCCATACCGGGCCAAAGTACAGCAGCGTGCTCTCGCTGTCCGGGTATTTGTACAGATAAAAGCTGGATTTATTGCCGTCCACGTTTTTGGTGAGCTCCTCCACGATGTACTTGCCCACCAGGGAGGACATATCGGCAATCTGGCTGTAATGCAGGCCGCTGTCCGGGTCGATGCCATCCTCCGCCCAGACGGCGTTCTCAAAGGACTGCACCCGGGCCTGGATATACTGCAGCTGGGCCTTGCTGGCATACTCCGGCGATTTTACCAGCACCGCCTGCCCATGGCTGGTCACAAAGCCGCTGGCCGCCGCGGTATAGCGATCCTTGAGCTCCAATTGCAGCAGATAGCCGCCGGTGATATCCGCGGGATCGTTGGGAACGCCGTAATATTTTGCGGTATTGCGCCTGTACTCGTTGGTGCCCAGGCGCGGATACTTGCTCAGATCCTTCTCATTGGCCTGCTCGGTGGCCTTCTCCAGATCGAACACGGCCACCCGGTTCTTCTGGATCTGGATCTTTTCGCAGAAGATGTACGTACCGTAATAGGTGGTATTGACGTACACCTCGGCAAAGCGGTACTCCGGCGTATAGGCCATGCCGGCGGCGCTGGCCAGATCGAAGGTCAGGGCGTTGCGGATCATGGCGTTATCCCGGTAACTGGCGAGCAGCAGCCAGGTTTTGGCCGAGGGCATGCACAGCATGGGCGAGCCATCGTTCAGCTTGATGTGGAAGGATTTTTTGTAGGGATAAAAGGAATAATTGCCGCGGACGCGGATGTACTCAAAATCGTTTCCATAGGCCGGCGCGCCCGTTTCATCCAGCACGTAAAGGGAGCCGGGCTCATGGTTGCGCTTGCTCTCGGAGATCCACTCGATACTGCCGGATTGGGTTTTGATATACACGCTGGCGGTGTTCTGGGACTGGCGGACGATCACATGATAGGTGCTGCCGCCATTCGTTATATCCACCGTTTCCCCAGGCACAAAGCAATCGGTTACGCTGTTGTTTTCCACCGTGACGCCGTTCACCGTAAAGGTATCGGCCCCGGTAAAATGCACCCGCAGGCTGCGGGCGTCCACACCGGAGGGCAGATAGAGATAGCGGTTGGTATCCCCGCGCTTATACCATTGAATGGCCCCGGCGGGCAGGGAGCCGTCGGCGGGCATCTCCACCGCTCCGTCCCATACATACAGCCGGCTGATCTCCCGCGCCTGGGCCGCCGCGGGCAGCGCCAGCAGCACCAGAAGCAAAATCAGCAAGTATCCCCGGCGCACGCGCATCCCTCCGATCGTCATTTGGCACAAGTATACCATATCCCCGCCGATCCCGCAAGGAAACGAAATGTAAACAGACGCCCCAAAATGCGGAGGCTGTTTATTATTTACCGGATTACACATTGGTTTTCCGACGCTTGGCATGCTATAATAAGAAATAAGCCACACATCAGCGGAGGTCTTTATATGCCAACCACGTCTTTTGATAAGGAATCCATCAAGCAATCCATTATCGGCAAGGTGCAGCGCTACAGCGGGCGCAGCCTGGCCGACGCCACTGAGCAGCAGATCTACCAGGCGGTGGCTTCCACTATTCGGGATCAGATCATGCAAAAATGGGTGGTCGCCCGGGATCGGGACAAGAGCTATATGGGCAAACGGCTGTATTATCTGTCGGTGGAATTCCTCACCGGCCGCAGCCTGCACTGCAACGCCGTCAACCTTTGCAGCATGGATAACGTACGCGAGGCGCTGATGGAGCTGGGCATCAACTGGCGGCATGTTTTCCGCGAGGAGCCGGAGCCCGGCCTGGGCAACGGCGGCCTGGGCCGCCTGGCCGCCTGCTTTATGGACAGCCTGGCCTCCCTCAATATGCCCGCCATAGGCTGCACCATCCGCTACGAGTACGGCCTGTTCCGCCAGCGCCTGGTGGACGGCCAGCAGGTAGAGATGCCCGATAACTGGCTGGAGAACGGCAACGTATGGGAGGTGGCCGCGCCGGACGACACCATGGAGGTGCGCTTCGGCGGCCGGGTGGAAAGCTACGAGGCGGGCGGCCGCACCTATTTTGAGATCAAGGACGGCCATACCGTGCTGGCCGTGCCTTATGATATGCCCATTGCCGGCTATGATTGCGATACGGTCAACACCCTGCGCATGTGGCGCGCCCGCAGCCCGCGGCAGGAGCTCAACTTCCGCGCCTTCTCCAGCGGCGATTATGACAAGGCGCTGGAGCGCGACATGGCCAACATCATCTGCAAGGTGCTTTACCCCGAGGATAACCACACCGAGGGCAAGCGGCTGCGGCTGATCCAGCATTACTTCTTCACCAGCGCCACCCTGCAGTACGCCATCAAGGATTTCAAGCGCCGCTTCGGCGCGCGGTTTGATCTGCTGCCGGAAAAGATCACCGTGCAGATCAACGATACCCATCCCGGCCTGGCCATCCCGGAGCTGATGCGCTTGCTGATGGATCAGGAGGGCCTGGGCTGGGATGAGGCGCAGGCCATCGTGAGCAAAACCATCGCCTACACCAATCACACCGTGATGAGCGAGGCGCTGGAAAAATGGCCCCAGCAGATGGTGGCGGAGCAGCTGCCCCGCATTTACATGATCCTGGAGGAGATGAACCGCCGGCTGTGCGAAAAGCTGTGGGAAGCCTTTCCCGGCGATTGGGACCGCATCGCGCACATGGCCATCCTGGCCTACGATCAGGTGCACATGGCCAACCTGTGCGTGGCCATGAGCTACGCCGTAAACGGCGTCAGCAAGCTGCACGGCGATATCCTCAAGAACAGCACCTTCTTCGATTATTACTCCCTGACGCCCGATAAATTTACCTATATCACCAATGGCATCACCCACCGCCGCTGGCTGATGGCCTGCAATACCCACCTGCGCAACCTGATTACCGACGCCATCGGCGATAAATGGTACAAGGAGCCCCAGGCGCTGGAGGAACTGCTGCCCTTTGCCGATGACGCCGCCTTCCGGGAGCAGTTCCAGAAGGTCAAGCAGTTCAACAAGCATCAGTTCAACAACATGCTGTTTATGCGCCAGGGCATGCGGGTGGAAGAGGATTACATGTTTGACGCCCAGTGCAAACGCCTGCACGAGTACAAGCGTCAGCTGCTCAACGCCCTGCACATCCACGTGCTGTACAACCGCATCATGGATGACCCCAACTACACCATGGTGCCGCGGGTATTCATCTTTGCCGCCAAGGCCAGCCCGGGCTATTACAAGGCCAAGCTGATCATCCGCTACATTCTGGCGCTGGCAAAAATGATCGAGCAGTCCCCGCGGGCGCGCCAGATGCTGCGCGTGGTGTTTGTGGAAAACTACGATGTATCCGCCGCCGAGGCCATCATGCCCGCCACCGAGCTCAGCGAGCAGCTCTCCACCGCCGGCAAGGAGGCCAGCGGCACCGGCAACATGAAGTTCATGATGAACGGCGCGGTGACCATCGGCACCATGGACGGCGCCAACGTGGAGATCAGCGAGCAGGTGGGCATGGAGAATATCTACATCTTTGGCATGCGCGCCGATACCGCCGCCACCCTGGAGCGGGAGGGCGGCTATAACCCCATGCACATCTTTGAGCAGAACGCAGAGATCCGC